>JBFWJB010000142.1:0-7756 GCA_050253435.1 Rhodospirillaceae bacterium | reverse complement strand
TCGGCGGCGACGGGGAAGCCCTCGTCGCTCAACACCGGGCCGCCTGCCGCTGCGGGCGCGGGTTCCGGTGCGGCGGCGGCCGGGGCGGCGGCGGCCGGGGCGGACGCCTCCTGTCCCGAGGCGACGAGATTGAGCTGGTCGATCAGGTCCTTGTCGTTGCCGTCGGGCTCGGTCTCGTTGGCCTCGATGTAGGCGAGAATTTCTTTGATGCGATCGATCGAGTGCAGGATCAGCGTCACCGAATTCGGCGAAACGGTGAGCTCGCCGCCGCGGAACTTGCCGAGCACGTTCTCGCCCGCATGCGCCAGGGTTTCCAGACGCGGCAGACCGAGGAAGCCGCAGGTCCCCTTGATCGTGTGCACCAACCGGAAGATGTTGGAGAGGATGCCGTTATCGTTTGGATTGCGTTCGAGATTGACCAGCTCGACATCGAGCGTCGCCAGGCTCTCCGACGTTTCGGTCAGGAACTCGCTCAACAGATCGTCCATATCGTCCTCTCCACACCCCCTGGTGAACCCCGCGCGAACGGCGGGCTGCGCCGGGCTTTGCGGCCCGGATGCGATGCCATAAACGGCTCCGGCTTTGCCTCAAGCCCCAGGCGCACAGTATGCCGTTACGGGGCCTTAATGAAAAGCCTATTGTCGTAGTTAGGGTTTTTCCACCCGGTTGGGAAGGACGTCAAGGCCGCAAATATCGTCCTCCTTCCATGCGCGCGCGGCGCATCCGGCGGCGGCGGCATGCGCGGCGAGCAGGGCGGCGGCGGCGGCGCGCGGGTCTGCGGCCTCCGCCGTGGCGAACCCGGCCTCCGCCATGGCGGAGAACCCGGCGCGGCGGCCCGCGGCGCGCAGGCGCAGGCCGCCCGCCTCCGCCGTTACCGCCACCTCGCCGCCGAACGGCAGCGCATCGGCGCCGATCAGCGTCAGCAGCAGGGCGAGACGCAGGGTCTCCGGGGCCGCCTCGCCCTCGGGGAACGCCGCCAGGGCGAACGCCCGCGCCCGGTCGCCGAGCTGGGCGAAATACGCCTCCGCCACGGCGCGCGCCGCGGCGGCGGATTGCAGCGCCCGCGCCGAAGGCGCGCCGAAGGCGGCGCGGAAAAGCTCCAGCCGCGCGGCGAGCGCCTGCGCGCTCGCCCGCAGCAGGCCCAGAGCCTCCGCCGCGAAGCCGCTGCCGCCCTCGCTCTGCAGAAGATCGGCGCCGTTGATCAGGGCGGAGGCCGGACCGGCCAGGTCATGGCACATCCGCACCACCGCCGCCTCCCCCAGTTTCGCCGCGTCCGAGGCCATGCCTCCCCCCTTTCCGTTCCTGCCGTTCGCCCCCATCATAGCCGCAGCGCCGCCGCGCCGCAGCGGCAAATCCGATTGTCCCCATGACAAGATGTTGGGTGCGGGGGCCGGTTCGTGCTATGACAGGGGCGAACCGGCGGAGAGCGCCCCCACGCCGCCCCCGGCCCCACAGACGATCCGGATCGCATTCGCCCATGTCCCTGCCCGTCGCCTCGCCGCGCATGGCGTTCGTGGCCGCCGAAACGCCGAGCGCCCAGTTCGCCCGCCAACGCCTCGCCGACCGCTACGGCGCGACGGCGCTCTCCGACGCCGACGTCATCGTCGCGCTCGGCGGCGACGGCTTCATGCTGGAATGCCTGCACCGCTTCATCGACCACCCGGCGCCGATCTACGGCATGAACCGCGGCACCGTCGGCTTTCTGCTCAACGACTTCGAGGAAAACGAGCTGCCGGAACGCATCACCCGCGCGGTGATGGTCAGCCTCACGCCGCTGCGCATGGAGGCGGTCACGGTGAGCGGCCAGACGGTGCGCGCGCTCGCCATCAACGAGGTCTCGCTCCTGCGCGAAACCCGTCAGACCGCGCGCCTGCGCATCCGCATCGACGATATGGTGCGCCTCGACGAGCTGGTCTGCGACGGCGTGCTGGTGTGCACCCCGGCGGGCAGCACCGCCTACAACCTCTCCGCCCACGGCCCTATCCTGCCGATCGAGGCCAACGTGCTGGCGCTTACCCCGATCAGCGCCTTCCGCCCGCGGCGCTGGCGCGGCGCCATCCTGCCGCACTCCTCGCGGGTCTCCTTCGAGGTGATGGAACAGACCAAGCGCCCGGTCAGCGCGGTGGCCGACTATACCGAAGTGCGCGACATCGCCTCGGTCACCGTGCACGAGGACCCGGTCGCCAAGCTGCGCATGCTGTTCGACCGCGAACACCACCTGGAAGAACGCATCCTCAAAGAACAGTTCACGCCATGAGCGGAGAACCCGCTCCGGCCGCGCGGCTCTTCCGTATCCTCCGCCGCGAGGCCCCGGCCTGGGGCGGCACCGTCGCCGTCGGCGCCGCCGGGGGCTGGGCCTTCGACCTCATGCACATGCCGCTCGCCTGGATGCTCGGGGCGATCGCCGCCGCCACCGCCGCGGCGCTTTCCCGCGTGCCGGTGCGCATCCCGCAGCGCATCGTGCCGGTGATGTTCTCCGTTGTCGGGGTGCTGCTCGGCTCCACCTTTCCCGCCGACATCCTCTCCCGCGCCGGGCGCTGGTCGGTCTCGCTCGCCGCGATGCTGCCCTACGTCGTCGTCATCACCCTCGCGGTGGCCGTCTACTTCCGCCTCGTCACCCGCTTCAACCACCCCACCCGTTTCTTCGCCGCCTGCCCCGGCGGCCTCAACGAAATGATGATCATGGGCGGCGCGCGCGGCGGCGACGAGGCGGCGATCGCCCTGATCCACGGCATGCGCATCCTCACCGTGGTCTACGTACTGCCGCTCTCCTTCCAGTATTTCGGCGGCGCGGATACCGCCGCGGCGCGCGCCGCGGCGCGGGTCACCGCCCTTCCCGACGCCGCCGCGTGGGCAATCATGGCGGCGTGCGCCGTCGTCGGGGCGTGGGGCGGCATCCGCCTCAAACTGCCCGCCGGGGTTCTGGTCGGCCCGATGATCCTCTCCGCCGCCGCCCACCTCGCCGGATGGACCGACGCGCGGCCGCCGGATTTCCTCGTCCACGCCGCCCAGGTGGTGATCGGCTGCGGCATCGGCTGCCGCTTCCTCGGCACCGCGCCCGTCCTCTTCCTGCGCGCCGTCATGGTGTCGCTGGGCTCCACCTTCCTCATGCTCGGCATCGGCTCGGCCTTCGCCTGGGCGCTCGGGCCGGTGGCGGGGGCCAGCTTCGCCGCCCTCATCCTCGCCTATTCGCCCGGCGGCATCACCGAAATGAGTCTGGTCGCCATCGCGCTCGGCATCGACCCGCTGTTCGTCACCACCCACCACCTCGGGCGCATCATCATGGTGCTGTCGGTCACGCCGCTGCTGTTCCGCGCGCTGCGCAAATCCCCCGCCCCCGACGCCGCGGCGGAGTGAAACACAAAAACTTCGCGGGGGGACTCGGTCCCCCCACACCCCCCATAACTTTTTTTGCCGCGCAGCGGCCATCAACCGTCACGCCGCGTGATGGCCTTATGGCGCTACGCGCAAAAACCGAAAGTTAGGGGAGGTGCGGAGGGTCCGCGACCCTCCGCGAAGTTTTGGTTTTTTCAGCCCCAGACGAACGCGGGAATAGCGGCTGCCGGGGCCTCTCCGGCGGCGGCGGCGAGGGCGTGGACGGCGGCGGCTTGCGGCATGTCGCCGTGGGCGGTGCCGAGCGCGGCGGCGTTGGTGCCGCCGGTGCAGAGCACCGCATCGATGCCCGCGGCGCGGCAGCCGGGGATATCGGTAGCGAGCCCATCGCCGATGCCGGCGACGCGGCGTTTGTCCGGGTTTCCGAGAAGGGCGAGCGCCTCGTCGTAGACTGCGGCGTCGGGTTTGCCGACGAAGGTGACGGCCCCGCCCTGCGCGGCGTAGAGGTCGGCGATATTGCCCGCGCAGACAACGTTCTTTCCGGCGCGGATGACCGCGCGGTCGGGGTTGGCGCAGATCATCGGCGGACGGATCGCGGCGAGGCGGGCGATTTCCGGTTCGTAGGCGGAAAGCGGGTGGGAGAAGTCGCGCGGCCCGCAGACGAGGATGAAGTCCGCCTCCTCCGGGTGTGCGGTTTCGGCGACCGGCAGTCCGGCGAAGACGTCGCGATCCTTGTCGTGGCCGATGAAGTAGAGGCGTTCGCCGAGGGATGCGAAGGCGGGACCGCTGCGGCGTTCGAGGCGCTGCCGCGTCGCCTCGCCGGAGGAGTGGATGGCGTCGTAGACGTCGCGCGGCAGGCCCATGTCCGCCATTGCGGCGATGAGCGCACCGGTGCGCCGCGGCGCGTTGGAGAGCAGCACGGTGCGCTTGCCCGCCGCCTTGAGGCGGATGAGCGCGTCGAGCGCGCCGGGATACGCGGTAACGCCGTCGTGCAGCACGCCCCACAGGTCGAGAACGAAGGCGTCGTAGCGGTCGATCAGGGCGGAGACGCCGGAGAAAAGCGGAAAACCCATGCTCACGGCGCGTTACCCCGCACCGCGGGCTGGTCCGCGCCCACCGCGTCGGCGACGTGGGCGAAGCCGTCGGCCTTGAGGCATTCGGCGAGCTCGCGCGCCACCTTGGCCCCCACCGCCGGGCCGTCGAAGACCATGGCGGTGTAGAGCTGCACCAGCGAGGCCCCGGCGCGGATCTTGGCGTAGGCGTCCGCCCCGGTGGAGATGCCGCCGACGCCGACGAGCGGCAGCAGCCCCTGGGTGAGGCGGTACATCGTGGCGAGCACCGCGGAGGAAGGCTCCATCAGCGGCGCGCCGGAAAGGCCGCCCTGTTCGCTGCGCAGCGGGCTTTTCAGGCCGTCGCGCGCCCAGGTGGTGTTGGTGACGATCAGGCCGTCCACCCCGGTTTCGCCTTCCGCCAAGTCCATGCCTTCGCCCAGCGCCACGGCGGCGATGTCGGCGAGGTCCTCCGGCGTGAGGTCGGGGGCAATTTTCAGGAGCAGCGGCGGGCGGCGGCCTCCGGCCGCAGCGACGCCGTCCAGCACGGCGCGCACGCCGGTGAGAATCTCCAGCAGCGGCTCGCGCGATTGCAGGGCGCGCAGGCCCGGCGTGTTGGGGGAGGAAACGTTGACCGCGAGATAGTCGGCATAGGGGGCCAGGCGTTGCGCGCAGGCCGCGTAGTCGTCCACGGCGCGCTCGGTGTCCTTGTTCTTGCCGAGGTTGACGCCGACGATGCCGCGGCCCCGCCGCGCCGCGAGGCGGGCGGCCATCGCCTCCATGCCCGCGTTGTTGAAGCCCATGCGGTTGATCACCGCGCGGTCCGGCACCAGGCGGAAGAGCCGCGGCTTGGGGTTGCCGGGCTGCGGCCTGGGCGTCACCGAGCCGACCTCGACATAGCCGAAGCCCTGGGCGAGCAGGGCGTCGGCGACCACCGCGTCCTTGTCGAACCCGGCGGCGAGGCCCACCGGATTGGGGAAGTCGAGGCCGAACACCCGGGTCGCCAGCACCGGCTCGGCGATGCGCGGCTGCGGCGGCACCAGGCCGAACCGCAGCGCGCGGATGGCGAAAGCGTGGCCGCACTCCGGGTCGAAGCGCATCACCAGCGGCTTGATCAGCGGGTAAAGGTCCATCCGTCCGCCTCCATGGGTTGGTCCGCCGCGCCGAGAAAGCCGAAATCGCGGTCCGCCAGGGTGCGCACCGCGCGCACCGCAGCAAGCGGCAGCGGCGCATAGAGGTGCGGGAAGAGCGCGCCGCCGCGGCTTTCCTCCCACTTCAGCGCATCGCCGAGCGGCGCCGCGGCCACCGCGAGGAGCACCAAGGCGCCCTCGGCGGGATAATGGCGGGCGGCGGTAGCGGCGATCTGCGCAGCGGTGGTGAAGTGGATGAAGCCGTCGTTGCGGTCGGCCTCGCCCCCGGCATAGACGCCGTCGATGCGGAAGTCGGCCCACTCGGCCTCGGTGCAGAGCCTGAATATCCAATCGCGTTCCATCATGGGCGCGACACTACCCGCTTTCGCGCGCCCCCTCAAGCCGCGGCGATTTTCACAATCATGACGATTTCGCTTTGCATTACGGGAATCTCATAAACCCACCGCAACCCCACAAACCCACAGGGTTTTCGGGGGCGTTCGGAAAAACCAAGCACGCCCGTGGGTTATTGCCCCAGCGCACGCGCCGCGAGCAGATGGCACGGCGGTTGCTCCTGAAAGGCCAGGACGGACGAACACACACACACGAACAAGAACGATACTTGGGAGAGAAACCATGGTCACCATCCGCAACGCCCCCTCCGGCCGCTCGAACGCTTTCAACCTGTCCCTCGCCCTGATCGAAGCCTTGGGAATCTCCGGGTTGACCGTGGTTTCCATTCAGCCGACCCCGGCGATGCTGGAAGCCGGGGCCCGCGCAGGGCAGATCGAGCCCGCCGCCGCCTGCCGCGTCTATACGGCAATGCTCGATACCGACCTTTAGAAACCTTTGAGAGAGGAAGCCGGCAGGCAGAAGGCCCGCCGCAACACCGGCACCCGCCACCATCTGCGATGGTGGCGGTTTTTTGTCGGCCAAAGCGTAGACAATCTGCGGTTTTGAGAGATATCCTGACGCCACCGAACGAAAACAAGAAAAACCCTTGGCGCGAGGAACAAGACGGCATGGATACCCTGACGTATTCCCGCGGCGCGTGGTTCGTCGGCAACCCGCCCCTCCTGGGGCCGCACGCACACTCGGTCTGGCTCGGCTCCGCGGTGTTCGACGGCGCGCGGGCGATCGGCGGCTGCGCGCCGGATCTCGCCCTGCACTGCGAGCGCGTGGTGCGCTCGGCGCGGGTGATGGGCCTGGACCCGGTGCTCACCGGACCGGAGATCACCGAGCTGGCGTGGGACGGCATCTCCCGCTTCCCGGCGAAGGCGCACCTCTACATCTGCCCGCTGTTCTACGCCGACGGCGGCTTCGTCATCCCCGACCCGGCGACGACGCAGTTCGCGCTCACCGTCACCGTCTCGCCGGTGCCGGAACCCACCGGCTTCGCCGCCACGGTCAGCAGCTTCCGCCGCCCGGCGGCGGACATGGCGCCCACCGGGGCGAAGGCGGCCTGCCTCTACCCCAACGTCGCGCGCGGCTACCGCGAGGCGCTGCAAAAGGGCTTCGACATCGGCGTCAGCCTCGACCCCGACGGCATGGTCGCGGAGTTCTCGTTCACCAACCTCTTCTGCGCCAAGGGCGGCGTGGTGTTCACGCCCGCAATCAACGGCACGTTCTTGAACGGCATCACCCGCCAGCGGGTGATCCAGCTGCTGCGCGACGACGGCATGACGGTGGAGGAAATCCCCCTCTCGGTGCAGGACGTCAAATCCGCCGACGAGGTGTTCGCTTCCGGCAACTACCAGAAGGTCGGCTGGTGCCGCCGCATCGACGAGGTGGACTTCGCCAAGGGCCCGGTCTACGAACGCGCCCGCGCCCTCTATTGGGACTTCGCCCGCTCCGAGTGCTCGCGGTAGGAAGCCGGGAAAAACCCGCGGGCTCCGCCCGCACCCGCAAGGGGTCGCGGACCCCTTGACCCCATAACCGGTTTTTCGCCGCGCAGCGGCAGGCAACGCCCACGTTGCCGCCGCACGGTCCTATGGCGCTTCGCGCAAAAAAAGTTATGGGAGGCGCGGAGGGACCGAGTCCCTCCGCAAAGTTTTGGTGTTTTACCCCAACTCTTCCCCGGCGATCGCCTTATCCAGCAGGGCGATGCTTTCGGCGAGGCCGTAGAGGGCGAAGAAGCTTCCCATGCGCGGGCCGGTATCCTGGCCGAGCAGCATCTGGTAGAGCGCCTGGAACCACGCCCTGAGGTCGGCGAAGCAGGGGTGGGTCTTGCCGACTTCGTAGACC
>JBFWJB010000141.1:0-7824 GCA_050253435.1 Rhodospirillaceae bacterium | reverse complement strand
GCAGGCGTGGGGGGCCTCCGGCGCCTTCCGCGCCGCGTTCTCCGCGCCGCTCGCCGGAGACTCGGCGGACGCCGCGGCGGTGGCGCTTGCCGCCGCGTCGCGCCGCCTGGCCGATGCGATGGCGGATAGTTTGACCCGGCTGGAAAGAGGGGAACCGCCCTGCGCGGTGAAGCGCTAAAACTTTCCGGAGGGACTCGGTCCCTCCGGACCTCCCATAACTTGTTTTTCGCCGCAAAGCGGCTATCAACCGTCACACCCCGTGATGGCTCTATCGCGCTACGCGCAAAGTAAAAGTTATGGGGTGCGCGAGGGGACTGAGTCCCCTCGCAAAGTTTTCTCTTTTCAAATCGCCCGCAGCGCTGCGGCCGCCGCCACCCCGGCGATCACCACCACCGGCATAGGCAGGTACTTCGCGCCGAGGGCGACGAACAGGGCGGCGGCGCTTTCGCGCCAGCCGCCGGTGATCACGGCGGGGGCGATCAGCGCGGTGAGCACCGCCACCGGCATCGCGGCGAAGGCGGCGGAGAGGCGGCCGCGGGAGGCGAAGTCCGGCGGCAGAACCAGTCCGGCGAGGCGGGTAGCGACGGTGACCGCGGCCATGGCGGCGATGGCGGTGAGGGTATGGGGGTTCATTGCGCCGTCTCCGGCTTGTGGGCGAGCGCGGCGGCGGCGATTCCCGCGAGCGTGCCGCCGATGATCGAGGCGGGGCCGGGGTGGACCCAGTCGATGGCGGTGGCGGCGGCGGCGCTGGCGGCGAGCGCGACGGCGAAGCCCGGCTGGGCGCGGAAGCCGCGGATCAGCACGATGAAGATGGCGACGAAGGCGAAGTCGAAACCCCAGGCGCGCGGGTCGGGGATCCACTGGCCGAGCAGGTTGCCCGCCGCGCCCGCCGCCACCCAGCAGGCATAGAACGGCAGCGCCAGCCCGGCGAAATAGGCGGGGGTGAGGGGCTGCCGCGCGGCGCGCGCCTCGGCGAAGGCCCAGACCTCGTCGGCGAGGAAGAGCATGGCGAGCGCGCGCCCGGCGCGGGGGAAGCGCTCCATGCGGCGGCGGATCGAGGCGCTCATCAGCACGTGGCGCGCGTTCACCACCAGGGTCAGCCCGGCGAGCGCGAGCCACGGCGCGGGGTCGGTCCAGGTGTCGATCACGGCGAACTGCGCGCTCCCGGCGAACACCAGGGCGGACATCAGCGCGGTTTCCAGGGGGGTGAACCCCTTGGACGCGGCAAGCCCGCCGAGCAAAAGCGCGAACGGGATGAGCGCCAGGGTCGGCGCGGAAGAGGCGGCGGCTCCGGCGCGGAACTCCGCGCCGGGAGAGGAGGAAACGGTCATCGACGGAACACCTTGCGGCGGAACGCGGCATTCTTTCTTAGCCGGTTCCGTCGTGGAGGTCACCCCTCGAACGTGCCCTTGACTTCCACCGCGCCGTCGCGCATCAGCATGCGGCCCTTGGCGATGACGTAGCGCAGGTCGAAGCGCGAATCGAACAGGCAGAGATCGGCGTCGGCCCCGGCCGCGACCACGCCCTTGCCGGGAAGGCCGAGGTGCTTCGCGACGTTCGAGGTGAGGAAGGGCAGCGCCTGCTCGGGCTTGAGGCCCAGGTCCAGGAGCGCCCGGAATTCCCGCAGATTGCTGGAAACCCCGCCGATGCCCAGGCCGACCATCAGCCCCTGCGCGTCGAAGCGTGGAATGCTGCCGTGCCCGTCGGTGCTCATGGTGATCCGCTCCGGGTCGACGCCATCCTCCAGAGCGGTGCGGATCGCCTTGGCCGGGGTGTCGAAGCAGCTGCCGCCGGAGGTCACGTCGATCACGCCGCCCGCCTTGGCGAAGGCGATCGCCTCCGCGAACACGGCCTTGTCCCGCGCGCAGTGGGTCGGCCTCAGGTGACGCACCGGAATGCCGCGGTGCACCACTTCGGCCAACTGGTCGAAGGCGCCGGGTAGGTTGCCGAGGTGGATGTGGAGGAAGCCGGTCTTGCCCGCGATCATGCCGCCGACGCGGATGTCGGAGACGATGCGCATCAGTTCGTCGATGCTGGGGAAGGAGCAACGGTGGTCGCCCATGGCGATCTTCACGCCCAGCACCTCGGGCACGCAGAACAGATCCTTGCGGATGCTCCCGGTCAGCAGGGTGGGCGGCACGGCGTAGTTGCTGGTGTACATCCAGGCGCTGACGCCCTCGGCGGCCAGCGCGCGCACCTTGGCGAGCAGGCCCTCGATCGGGCGGGTTATCGAATCGGTGCCGGAAACCCCGACCACGGTGGTGGTGCCGCATTCCACCAGTTCCGACAGCACCAGTTCGGGGGTGCGGCTGGCCGGACCTCCCTCGCCTCCGCCACCGGTGACGTGGATGTGCTGGTCGATCAGTCCGGGGGTGAGGGTGAGCCCCTGGGCATCCAGGGTTTCCAGTCCGGGCAGGCTGACGCTGAGGGCGTCGTCCATGGCGACGATCCGGCCGCCAATGACGAGCACGTCCTTGACCCCCAGGGGGGCGGGCGCGAAGACCGCGGCGTTCTTCAGAAGCAGAGACATCTTATCGCCTTCCTCGGCAGGGAATTACAGGAACACCAGGCTGGACACGACGGTCGTGATCAGACCGGCGATCATCACCGGTGTGGTGCGGCGGACGATATCGAAGGGGGTGACCCCCGAGATGCCGGAGACCGCGATCACCACCCCGACGATGGGCGACATGGTGCGGGCCAGCCCGGCGGCGAGTTGCACCGGCACGACGAGCGGCAGGAGAGGCACGCCGACGCTGGCTGCGGCGTCGGGGAGCAGTGGCGAGAAGGCGAAGAAGGCGGCGTTGCCCGAGCCGGTGACCACGGAGGCGAGGATCATGATGCCCATCATCACGGTGAGCATCACCGGCAGCCCGGCGCCTTCCAGGCTGGCCGCGGCGTGCAGCATGGTGTTGATGCCGCCGATCTTGGTGAGGCCGGTGGCGAAGGTCTCGGCGCAGATGATCAGCGACACCGTGGAGATGAACACCTTGCCCATGCCCTCGAAGATCGCCTTGCTGGCGTCCAGCACGTCGCGCAGGGCGCGGCGGGTGAGGAGGTCGACAAGCAGCGAGACGACGAGCGACACGAAGATGGCGGTGACCAGGCTCAGTTTGACGCCGCCGTACACCATGGGTGAGAAGACGATCAGCAGCACCAGGGGCAGCATCGGCAGTACCGCGTAATGCGTCGGTCCGGCGCCTTCCATGGCCTTGCTCAGGTCCTCGGGGGTGGCGTCCTGCGCCGTGCAGCGCCCGCTTGCGAGGTCGCGCTTGTCGAACCAGCGCTGCATGAAAAAGTGCATCGCCGCGACCACGGCCACGGTGCACAGGGCCACCGGAATCTGCCCGTGGATGAAGTAGCTGACCACGTCGGTCTTGACCAGTTCGGCGGCGCGCATGGCGTTGCTGGAGGAGGGGCCGAGGTCGAGGCAGCAGGTGGTGGCGATCACCGAGGCGGCGGCGACGCGGGTGACGCCGAGTGCGATCAGCAGCGGGTACACCGAGGCCATGAGCAGCAGGCCGAGACCCACCGCGGAATTGATGAACAGGGCGATGAACTGGCCCACCACGTAGGTGAGGGCGAGCAGCAGGTAGGGCGAGTGGACCGCCTGCAGCGGCTTGACGCACAGCTTGACCAGCGCCTTGCTGGCGCCGATGCGTTCCATGTAGGTGGCGAAACCGCCGATCGCCATGATGTTGAGGCCGAGCCCGGCGAGGCGGCGGGACATCAGGTCGCTCATTACCTGCACGATGTCGAAGCCGAGGAAGTGCGTGGTGTGTTTGGCGTCCAGGGGCGGAGTTCCCGCGGCGCTCGCCAGGGCCAGCAGGGCGAGGCCGACGATGAGAAGGACGATTTGCGGATAATGATTCTTAACCACGAACCAGGACACGGCTACCACAGCCGCGACCGTCATGATGATTCCGAACATGATGTGCCTCCCAGGCAGGCGGGAACGCGGAAAATCGCAGGAAAAAGAATATGAAAAAAAATTGTCAGTTATGTGTTTTTATGTCAATTAAATTTTCATAGAAGGGGTCTTCTAAAAATTCCTTACGATCGGCATCGGTTTTTCCGTATGCTTCCACGCCGGTCGGGCGGTTCGGCCGTGGCGTATATCCGGATCGAGGCATGGACAGGAAGCTGCTTGAGCGCATCGCGCACCTGGACCGGCTGTCGGCGTCCGAGCGCCGTCTCGCCGAAATGTTCGAACGGGATATCCGCCAGATCGCCTTCATGAACCTCGTGGGCATCGCCGAACGGGCGGGCGTCGGCACCGCCACGGTGACGCGCTTCATCCGCAAGCTCGGCTATCCCGGCTTCATCGCCTTCATGCGGGCGCTGCGGGAGGACATGGTCGAGACCTTCGACTCTCCGATTTCCCAGTGCATCCGCACCGCCCGCTGTGAGGGGGATGCCCCGGAATCGGAAGGCGTGCTGGCGGCGCACATGGAAAGCGCGGCGCGCAACCTGCGCCAGTCCCTGGAGTCGGTGAACCCCAGGATGTTCGAAAAGGCGGTGGACCTGCTGGCCGATACCCGCAGGCAGGTCTACGTCACCGGCGGGGGCGCGGCACAGCCGCTCGCCGCCTACTTCACCCTGCTGGCGCAGTATTTCCGCGACGACGTGCGGCTTCTCGAACCCAACGTCGCCGCCCTCGGCCAGCATCTTGCCGGGGTGCGGTCCCGTGCGGTTCTGGTGTGCATCGCCTACCACCGCTGTTCCAAGGTCTCCATGCAGCTGATGGAACTGTTCCGGCGTTTCGGGGGAGCCGTCGTCCTGCTGACGGACCGGGAGATCAGCCCGCTGATCCGTCTCGCCGACGTGCCGCTGGTGGTGCATTCCGAGGGCGGCGCGGGAATGTTCAGCAGCCGGGCGGCGGGCCTGGCTTTGCTCGAAGCGCTGCTGGCCGCCCTGATGCCGCGGCGGCAGGATGCCATTCCGGAGCGTCTCGCGCGCATGGAAGAGGTGTTCTCGACCATCGACGCCTTCGCCTATCCCGAGACCGAAAGCCGCCGCGTGCGGGGCGGTCCGGAAGGCGACCCCCAGACCTGATCTCCTCTTTTCTTCTCCCTGCGGACGGCGATCGTCACCAATGGTTCACGGAACCGCCTCAAAAGCTTTCGCATGAGGGGGCTAACATACCGGGCCATTTGTGAAAAACCCGTTTTTCCGGTTCGAACGCATGCCAGGGAGTCCGGTCATGAAACTGCCGAGGACGATTGCCGCCGCGCTGCTGGGCGGCCTGCTTCTTACCCCTGCGGCCCACGCCGCCACCGAGATTCAGTGGTGGCACGCCATGGGCGGCGAACTGGGCGAGAAGCTGGCGTCCATTGCCGAAGGCTTCAACGCCACGCAGTCCGATTACAAGATCGTGCCGATCTACAAGGGCAACTACACCGAGACGATGACCGCCGCGGTCGCCGCCTTCCGCGCGCGCCAGAACCCGGCGATCGTGCAGGTGTTCGAGGTCGGCACCGCCACGATGATGGCGGCCAAGGGCGCGGTCTACCCGGTCTACAAGCTGATGGCCGACACCAAGCAGCCCTTCGATCCCAAGGCCTACCTCGCCGCGGTGACCGGCTACTACACCGATTCCCACAACAACATGCTGTCGCTGCCGTTCAACAGCTCGACGCCGGTGATGTACTACAACAAGGACGCCTTCGAGAAGGCGGGCCTCAACCCCGATGCGCCGCCGCGCACCTGGCCGGAGCTGGAAACCGCGGCCAAGGCCCTGCAGAAGGCGGGCACCCCCTGCGGCTTCACCACCGGCTGGCAGTCCTGGGTGCAGATCGAGAACTTCAGCGCCTGGCACAACCTGCCGATCGGCACCAGGGAGAACGGCATCGCCGGTCTCGACACCAAGCTCGTTATCGACAGCCCGGCGCACGTCAAGCACATCGGCCGGTTGGCGGCCTGGCAGAAGAGCAAGATCTTCGACTACGGCGGCCGCCGCTCCGACGCCGCGCCGAAGTTCTATACGGGCGACTGCGCGATGTACATGAACTCCTCGGCCGCCTACGCCGGGGTGAAGAAGAACGTCGGCTTCGCCTTCGGCGTCGCGCCGCTGCCGTTCTGGCCGGAGATCGCCAAGGAGCCGCAGAACACCATCATCGGCGGCGCGTCGCTGTGGGTGCTCAACGGCCGCCCGAAGGCGGAATACGCGGGCGTGGCGAAGTTCTTCTCCTATCTGTCCTCGCCTGCGGTGCAGGCCGACTGGCACCAGTTCACCGGCTACCTGCCGATCACCAAGGCGGCCTACGAGCTGACCCGCAGCCAGGGCTTCTACGACAAGAACCCGGGCACCGACGTGGCGATCAAGGAGATCACCAACAAGGCGCCGACCGCCAACTCCAAGGGCCTGCGCTTCGGCAACTTCGTGCAGATCCGCGACATCATCAACGACGAGCTGGAAGCGGCGTGGGCCGGAAAGGTCGACGCCAAGACCGCACTCAAGGCGATGGTGGAGCGCGGCAACAAGCTGCTGCGCGCCTTCGAGAAGGCCAACAAGGGCTAACGCTCCCCGCCAGGGCTGCTCTCCCCCCGCAAGCCCTGACCCCCCCCGCCGCCGGCTCCCCCCGGCGGCGGCGCCCCTTTCGGCAAAGGAGCAGACCGCGTGGCCGCTCAGGTGGTGTTCCGCAACCGTTTTCTCCCCTATCTGCTGGTCGCGCCGCAGGCGGCGGTGACGCTCGTCTTCTTCTTTTGGCCCGCGGCGCAGGGGCTGCGCCAGTCGCTGCTGCGCGAGGACGCCTTCGGCCTGTCCACCGAGTTCGTCGGCCTGGAAAACTACGTCGAGGCGCTCACCGATCCGCGTTATCTCGACACCTTCCTCCGCTCGGTGCTGATGAGCGCGCTGGTCGCCTTCCTGTCGATGAGCACGGCGCTTCTGCTCGCGGCGATGGCCGACCGCGCGGTGCGCGGCGGCCGCGCCTACCGCACCCTGCTGATCTGGCCCTACGCGGTGGCCCCGGCGCTTGCCGGGGTGCTGTGGTTTCTGATGTTCAACCCGACCATCGGCGTCGTCGGCATCGTCCTCAACCGTATGGGCATCGCCTGGAACCCCTACCTCGACGGCGCGCAGGCCTTCGTCCTGGTGACCGTCGCCGCGGCGTGGAAGCAGGTGAGCTACAACTTCGTGTTCTTCCTCGCCGGGTTGCAGGCGATCCCCGCCGCGCTGATCGAGGCCGCGGCGATCGACGGCGCGTCGCCGTTCCGCCGCTTCTGGACCATCGTCTTTCCGCTGCTCGCGCCGACCAGCTTCTTCCTGCTGGTGGTCAACGTCGTCTACGCCTTCTTCGAGACCTTCGCGGTGATCCACGCCACCACCCAGGGCGGCCCCGGCGGCGCCACCGAGACCCTGGTCTACAAGGTGTTCAACGACGGCTTCATCGGCCTCGACCTCGGCGGTTCGGCGGCGCAGTCGGCGGTGCTGATGGCGATCGTCGCGGCGCTCACCGTGGCGCAGTTCCGCCTGCTCGACCGCAGGGCGGAGGCATGATGGTCGAAAACCGCCCCTTCCTCGGCGTGATCCGCCACGCCGTTTTGATCGCGGGGGTCTTTCTCCTCGCGCTGCCGGTGTGGCTCGCCTTCGTCGCCTCGACGCAGGAGGGCGGACGCCTGCTCAGCGGCGACGTCACCTTGTTGCCGAACGGCAACTTCCTGCAGACCTACGGCGCGGTGCTGTTTACGGGGATGCAGTCGGCGGGGGTGCCGCCGGTCGGGCGGATGATGCTCAACAGCCTGGTGATGGCGGTGCTGATCGCGGTGGGCAAGATCGCGATCTCGCTGCTGTCGGCCTTCGCCATCGACTATTTCCGCTTT
>JBFWJB010000140.1:0-7858 GCA_050253435.1 Rhodospirillaceae bacterium | reverse complement strand
CGCCGGCGGCAAGCAAGGCGATGACCCCGCAGGCCAGCACGGCCGCCATGCGCCGGCGCGGCGGGTCCGGCGACAGCAGGAACATGGCGAACAGGCGATAGCCGACGCCGAAGGCCGTCAGCCCGAGCCAGCCGCCGAGCCCGAGCAGCGCATGAAATCGCGTGCCTTCGGGCAGAAGGCCGGCGGCCGCGAGCCATTCGGCGCGCCCCGCGAAGATCGCTGCGAAGGCGGTTCCGCTCGCGAGCGCCGCCACCAGGGACGCGAGCCCGACCGCGACGAACCGGCCGAAGGGCTGCACGAACCCCGCCCCGCCCATGGTCCCGGCCAGCATCAGGGCCAGCACCGTGAAGCCGGCGGTGATGAGAAGCCCGGCCACCGGCATCAGGTCAAGCGTCCAGTCGGTCCAGCCGGCCAGGACGGAAAAGCCGGCAACCAGAGTAGCGAGGCCGACGACGACGCTCACGAGGACCGGCAGCGCCAGCGGCGCAAAGGCGAGGGGCCGGGAGACCAGCACCGGCACGAACTGGAGCAGGGCGCCCGACATGGCGAGGCTGAGCCAGCCGATGACGACAAGATGAACCACCGCCAGGCTCTCGGGTGCCGCGAGATCCGTGGCAGGATAGCCAATGCCCGCAACCATCAGGCCTTCGGCGAGCGCCAGCAGAGCCAGCGCGACAGCGAAGAAAGTGATGGTCCAGTGGGAATGCGCGGCGAGCGGCATGGCGCCCTTCTCCCGAAGATCCCGAAGACCGCCTCAATGGCCGCCGCATGTGCAGGGCGGTCCGGGCGGCAGGTCGCCTGCGTCCCCGGGGGCCGATCCGGAGCTGGCAGCGCCCAAGCGGCCGATCTCGATCTGCCAGACCTCCGGTCCCTGCTCGACATAGGTCCAGGAGAAAGCTGCGCCATGGACCGCCTCCATCTGCAGCCGCAGCGGCAGCGGATCGTGGCCATTGACGATGCGCACCGCCTCCCCCGGCTTCAGCTGGTCCAGAATCGACAGGATCGTCACATGCCGAATTCTGGCGGGAATCTCGCGTACGTCGATGGGGTCGGGAAGCAGGAGTTGCATGACGGGCTCGAATGTCTGCTGGAGAGGCCCTGTCAGGCTAGCCTGCCTACAGGCCTCCAATTTGCGGAATCTCAAGCAGTCGGGCGGTTTGCGGTGCAGCGGGAAGAACCATTGCTGAATGAGCCGTCTGCGGTCGGCGGCCTATTCGCCTGAAGTCGGAGAGCCTCCCGGTTCGAGCGGCGCGATCAGCCGGCTCAGGGCGCCGCTCCGGTTCGCGACGTCGGAAAGGCTGTATTGATCCAGCACGGCAAAGAATGCCGACATGGCCTCGTTCAGCGCCGACGACAGGCCGCACGCGCCACACAGCACGCAGTTCCGGCAATCGACGACTTCGGTTCCGCTTTCCGTGTGGCGAACGACCGCGCCCACATTGATGAGCGACGGATCTCGCGCGAGGCGGTAGCCGCCCTGCCGCCCCCGAGCGCTCGTCACGTACCCCGCCTTTGCGAGGGCGGCGAGGACCTTCATGAGATGGTTGTGGGAAATAGCGTAGCGCTGCGCGATGTCCGCGATCGAGCATGATCTGTCGGGGTAGGCCGCGAGGTGCAGCAGCACGCGCATCGCATAGTCGGAATAAAGGGTCAGTCGCATGGGTTGTCCATCGGTGCTATGCGGACACATAAATCCAGTATATCAAATACTCGATTTCTGGAGACCCTTCCATGGCCGAACAATCTGCTTCTTCCGCAAGCGTCGGCGAGGCGTCGCCGATGCGGGCCTTCTTGGTCGAGCGCCGTATCCGAGAGAGCGATCTCATCACGTCGTTCGTGCTCCAGCCGCTCGACGGCGGCGCGCCCCTGCCGCACGAGGCCGGACAGCACCTCTCGCTGTTCGTGGATATCCCTGCGGTGGGACGGCAGAAGCGCAACTACACCATTTCGTCCGCCCCGAACGGCCGCTCCTACCGCATCTCGGTGAAGCGGGAGCCGGGAGGCATGGTCTCCCGATGGCTGCACGACCATGCCGAGCCGGGAACGCGAGTCGAGGTCGGCGCGCCGGGCGGGAGCTTTGTTTTCGGCGCCGAAACCAAGCGTCCGATGGTCCTGCTCAGCGCCGGTGTGGGACAGACTCCGATGGTGGCGATGATCGAAGCGGTGGCCGCCACTGGATGCAAGGTCCCGGTGCACTTCATCCATTGCGCCCGCAACGGCGGGGAGCACGCATTCGGCGCCCATGTTCGCGAGACCGCCGCGGCAGGCAGCGCAATCGTGGCGACCTTCTTCTATACCCAACCGGGGCCTGACGACGCGGCACAGGGTCGTTTCGACATCGAGGGCCGGGTCTCGATCGACTGGGTCGCGGCGCACACCCCGGTGCGCGATGCCGACTATTTCATCTGCGGGCCGCTCTCGTTCCTGAAGACCTTCGTCGGCGGCCTTGCGCGTCTCGGCGTGTCGCCGGACCGGCTGCATTATGAGTTCTTCGGTCCGGTGGACGATCTCTTCGAAGAGGACAGCGGCGAACAAGGCGCCCCGCCAAGCCCCGCTAAGGCGCCGCTCGGTCGAATGTCGCAGATCGCCGCCGGCTTCACCCGCGCCCAAATCGGTGACACGCTCATCGACAGCGCAGCGGATGCCGTGGTCGTTTCCGACGCCCAGGGCGCAATCGTGCTCTGGAACCCCGGAGCGGAACGTATTTTTGGCTTCTCCGAGCAGGAGACCCTCGGCCAGTCGCTCGACATCATCATTCCCGAGCCGTTCCGTGCGCGCC
This sequence comes from Rhodospirillaceae bacterium, assembly GCA_050253435.1. Taxonomy (GTDB): domain Bacteria; phylum Pseudomonadota; class Alphaproteobacteria; order Rhodospirillales; family Rhodospirillaceae; genus Oleispirillum. Next base: position 5,079 of record JBFWJB010000140.1, on the reverse strand, counting down.
ATTGGGACGGATATCGGGAAACCGTGGCCTCCGGGCAGAGCCGCTACGGAGCCGGCGATCTTCTTGCGGTGCCCGGGCTGAGGCGCGACGGCCGGCGCATCTCCATCGAGTTCACCATCGTCCTCATCAAGGACCAGAGCGCGAAGGTGATCGGCATGGCCGCCACCATCCGCGATGTGAGCGCCCGGTTCGAAGAGACGAAGGCGCTCAAGAAGAAGGTCGCGGAACTGGAAGCAAGGGGGGCGTGAGGTCGGCGCGGTGTGGGGCGATCCGCTGACATCACTGCGCTCGGATCGGCGCCGCCCCTGCCGTTGCGTGTATATATCCGTCGATGAGGGGACCCGGCAACGCCGTGGCCTGAAGAGCCGCGACGGCGTCTGCTGCGCTTGCCCGGCCCTGCAGGCGATCCTGGAAGATATCGCCGACCGTGTCGATTGCGTGCGGTGACAGCCGCAGCCACCTGATTCCAACAGCACTCGCCTCAGCGCGGTCCGGGCAATAGACTTGCACGCCGTGCGAGAGCGTTTGTATCCCGTTTACGGCAAGGAACGGCTGCCGGTCCAAAGTCAGAGCATCCAGCCCGTCCCTCTGTCGTCCATCCGTGCGCGGATTCTGACATCAGAAGAAGAGCAACCCATGCCCGCCGGCACCTGCGCCGAGGATTGTCAGCGTGGACACGAGCAGCAGGATCAGATGGAGCTTCAGCGCGCGCCCGAGCAGCACTTCCGGCGCCGCGTGGGCGGCGGCGGCGATGCGCCGGCCCAGGAGCGGCTCCACCACGAACACCACCGTCATGAAGAGGGTCCAGACCGCCACCATGGCGGTCATCCACCAGAAGGCGGGGTCGGCGAAGCGGTCCCACAGGTCGAGGCGATGGGTCATCCAGAAGCCGGTGGCGCCGGCCATGGGGATGGAGATGCGCACCTGCGCGGCAAAGCGGTGCTCGATGCGCTCGAACAGGCCCACGCCGGCCGTGCCCGCCCGGCGGGCCAGGGGCAGGATGACAAGCGTCACGAACGACACGCCGCCGATCCAGTGGACGATGGCCAGCAGGTGCAGCGCCCGGGCAAGGATAGTGTCATCCATGGAGGGACCGCCTCAACCGCCCAATGCCGACATGTGGCGGGCGAGCGCGGGCGCGCCGCCGCGATCGATGACGAAATCGTGCCCCCGCGGCTTGGCGCGGATGGCCCCGGCTATGGCCGCGTGCAGCGGGCCGTCGTCCGGGCTTGCGCGCAGCGGTGTCTTCAGGCCCACCGCGTCCTCCTGGCCGAGGCAGGTGTAGAGCACGCCCGTGGCGCTCACCCGCACGCGGTTGCAGCTCTCGCAGAAGGAATGGCTCATGGGCGTGATGAAGCCGATGCGCCCGCCGGTGCTCCCGACCCGGGCGTAGCGCGCCGGGCCGCCGGTGCGCTCCGCAGTGTCGGTGAGTTCGAGGCGGGTCTCGATCAGCGCCCGCAGCCGGTCGAGCGGTAGATACTGGTCGATGCGGTCGGCGCCCACCTCGCCCAGCGGCATGGTCTCGATGAAGGTGAGGTCCATGCCGTTGCCATGGGCGAAGCCGATGAGGTCGAACACCTCGCGCTCGGTGGTCCCGGCCAGTGCGACGGCATTGAGCTTCACCTTCAGCCCGGCCTCCCGCGCCGCGCGGATGCCGTCCATCACCTGCCCCAGCGTGCCGCGGCGGGTGATGGCGCGGAAGCGGGCGGGATCGAGGGTGTCGAGGGAGACGTTGACGCGCTTCACGCCGCAGCGGGCGAGCGCGTCGGCGTGGCGGGAGAGCTGGGTGCCGTTGGTGGTGAGCGTCAGCTCCTTCAGCGCGCCGCAGGAGAGATGGCGCGACAGGGCGCCGAACAGGTCCATGATGCCCTTGCGGACCAGCGGTTCGCCGCCGGTGATGCGCAGCTTGGTGACGCCCATGGCGATGAAGGCGCTGGCGAGGCGGTCCAGTTCCTCGATGGAGAGCACCTGGTCGCGCGGCAGGAAGGTCATGTCCTCCGCCATGCAATAGACGCAACGCAGGTCGCAGCGGTCGGTCACCGACAGACGCAGATAGGTGATGCGGCGGCCGAGCAGGTCGACCATGGCGCAAGGAGCCGGGGACGGACGCATGTTCAGATCTCCTCCATGCCCGCCGGCGCGCCAAAGGCCGCGTGGGCGCGCCGTGGCGCGACGGCCGGAACCGCCGGGACAGCGGGGAAGGTGCCGCAAGTGCAGGCATCGCCGCAGGCCGGCAGTTCAGCAGCGTTCAGGTCGGCCACGTCCAGTTCCAGGAAGGCGGCGATGGCGTGGAGCCGTGCGGCGGACATGGGTTCCTGCGGGGCCGCAAGCAGGGTGTCCAGGGGGCGCAAGGCGGCAAGCTCGGCGCAGGACGAAAGGGTGGTGCCGAGGTCGCGCAGCAGCCCGTCGCCGATGCCGTAGATCCAGCCGTGGACGGTCACGTCCAGGCCGCGCGTCCAGGCCGATTTCAGCACGGGAGTGGCGGCGAGGCGGCGGATCTGCAGTTCCACGTTCAGCTCGCACATGCGGTCGAGCCGCCTTTCCGCGAGGCCCGGCGCATCGAGCGCCCGGCGGTGGCGCGCGTGAAGTTCCACGATGGGCGCAAGCCAGTGGTCCACCAGGCCGCCGTCCACCGCGCCGTCCGCATGTTCAAGGGCGCGCCGCACGCCGCCGCAGCCGTAATGGCCGCAGACGATGACATGGCGCACCCGCAGCACTTCCACTGCATATTCCAGCACCGCCAGCATGTTCATGTCGCTGGAATGGATCACGTTGGCGATGTTGCGGTGAACAAAGATCTCGCCCGGGTCGAGGCCCACCACGTCGTTGGCCGGCACCCGGCTGTCGGAGCAGCCGACCCAGAGGAAGCGGGGTGCCTGCTGCTCGGCGAGGCGACGGAAGAAGGTGGGGTCCTGCGCGCTCTTGGCATGGGCCCAGGCGAGATTGTTGTCGAACAACTCGTCGAGCACGGCGCCGGACAAGCTGCGCGCCCGGCTTGCGGGATCAGGGCGCTCCATCGGCGCCTCCCGGGTGCGCCTCATTCGCGTGGTCGCCGCACCCGCCGGTGCCGCCGCACCCGCAGCCGCCCTCCTGCGACGCGGCGGCGGACGCATCGGCCTTCAGGGCCCACTCCATCATGGCCCTCAGACAGGTGGCAGCGGGGTCCGTGCCCTTTTCCAGCGCGGTCATGAGGGCGAGCCAGTCCTCGTCCGAAGCCCCACTGCTGAAGCGGGCGCAGGCAGCGGCGGCATAGTCCGCCGCGCCCTCGCCGAATGGGGCGCCGGCCGCCTCGGCCCGCACCGCGAGGGTCACGTCGCCGAGGGAGAACAGGATCTCCTCGGCAAACCGCCCGTCCTGGAGTTGCTTAAGGAGGGTGCCGAGCAGCATCTGCGCCTCCTATTGCACCAGGGGCGAGGCCGCCCCGTCCATGGCGACGCCGCGGATCTGCGCGCGCCCGACCAGGAGGCTCAGGTACTGGCGCACGGCGATGTGCCAGGCGGTCAGCTCCAGGTGCCCGGCGATGACCGGCTCGACCGCCTCGAACGGCAGATCGCGCCCGTCGATGCGGTGGGCGAGGTGCACGATGTGGAAGCCGTAGCGCGTCTCCACCGGCTCGGGATGCACCATGCCGGGCGCCAGCGCCGCGAGCGCCGCCTCGAACTCGGCCACCGTCTGCCCCCGACCGATCTGGCCGAGGCTGCCGCCCACCTCGCGGGAGGGGCAGGCGGAATGCGCGCGAGCCATCGCCTCGAACGCGGCTTCGCCCGAAAGGATCTGCGCGAGCAGCGCCTGCGCCGTCGCGCGCGCCTCGGCCCTGCCCCCGGCATCGTCCGGGGCGGCGGGAATGAGGATGTGCGCCACCTCGAATAGGTCGTCGGTGCGGAAGCTGGCGCGGTGGCGCTCGAAATGGCGGCGGCAGGTGGCCGTGTCTGCCGTCGGCACCTTCACTTCCTGCCCCAGGAGGGCGCGGATGGTGGCCTCCTCGTCGGTCTCGCGCGATCCGTCCGGGTGGGCGGCGGGCCGGGCGGCGATGTCGAGGCGGTCGGCCTCGGCCAGCAGCAGCTCGCGCACCACCAGAGCGCGGGCGGCGGCGTGCCAGGCCTGCGCCGGCGTGGTGGCATGGTGGTTCTGGATCTCCCGCGCGATCTCGGCGCGGGAGATGATGACGCCATTGACCGAAACTTCGTCGGGTCGCGTGGCGCGGGTGGCGGCAACCTGTGTCATGGCGCTCACTCCGCCGGGCTGCGGGCGGGAAGGGCGGCCGCCGGACGCACCGCGGCGATGGGCGCACGCGCGGCCATGGGAACCCCGGCGCGGCGCGGCAGACGGGTGCGCACCACCTGATAACCGGTGCGGCCGAGATACCAGACCGGCGCGCTCCACACGTGCACGAGGCGGGTGAAGGGGAATACCAGGAAGATGGTCATGCCCAGCACCAGATGCGCCTTGAACACGGGGCTGACGTCCGCCACGTAAGCGGCGGCCGAGGGCTGGAGGGTGAGGATGCCCTGCGCCCAATTCATGAACTTCACCATCTCGTGCCCGTCCATGTGCTGGAGCGAGATGAAGATCGTGGAGAGCCCCAGCATCAGCTGTACCCACAAAAGGAGCAGGATGGCGGTGTCGCCGAAGCTGGAATTCGCCCGGATGCGCGGATCGAACAGCCGGCGGTGAGCCAGAAGCGCGATGCCGACAAAGCACATCACCCCGGCGATGCCGCCCGCCGTGATGGCGAGCCCCTGCTTGAAGCTGTGCGACACACCCAGCGCATCGAACACCCAGATGGGGGTGAGCAGGCCGCCCGCATGGCCGATGAAGATGACCAGGATGCCCACGTGGAACAGGTTAGAGCCCCAGCGCAATTGCCGCTTGCGCAGCAATTGGGACGAGCCGGTCTTCCAGGTGTATTGCTCGCGGTCGAAGCGGATCAGGCTGCCGAGCAGGAACACGGTGAGGCAAAGATAAGGATACCAGCCGAACAGAGCTGCGTTGATGGCCTGGGACATGATCGCCCTCCCTCAAGCGACGGTGTGGCGCGCGTCGCGCTGGGCGGCACGCAACTGGGTTCTGAAGCGGTCC
>JBFWJB010000139.1:0-7890 GCA_050253435.1 Rhodospirillaceae bacterium | reverse complement strand
CTTCGGCCACAACGAGCGCAAGGCGATGGCGATGTCGATCGTCGACCGCAGCCTGCGCGCCGATGAGTTCGACGAGGAGCGCCGCTTCCCGGCGCAGGACGAGGAATTCGTCCTCGGCCACTCCGACAACGTCGAGGCCTCGGGCTTCCTGCAGCACCTCAAGCTGCCGCACTACGTGGACTTCCAGGGCGAGCTGGTCAACGTGCGCGCTCTGCGCGCCGAGGCGGAGGGCGAGCGATGAGCGAGACCGGCTACAACTTCGCCTATCTGGACGAGCAGACCAAGCGGATGATCCGCCGCGCCATCCTGAAGGCGGTGGCGATCCCCGGTTATCAGGTGCCGTTCGCCGGGCGCGAGATGCCGCTGCCCTACGGCTGGGGCACCGGCGGCATTCAGGTGACCGCCGCGGTGATCGGTGCGGACGACACCCTCAAGGTGATCGACCAGGGCGCCGACGACACCACCAACGCGGTTTCGATCCGCCGCTTCTTCCAGAAGACCGCGGGCGTCGCCACCACCACCGAGACCGAGGCGGCGAGCCTGATCCAGACGCGCCACCGCATCCCCGAGGAACCGCTCACCGAGGCGCAGATCCTGGTCTATCAGGTGCCGATCCCCGAGCCGTTGCGCTGGATGGAAGCGCGCGAGTCCGAAACCCGCAAGATGCACGCGCTGTCGGAATACGGGGTGATGCACGTGCGCCTCTACGAGGACATCGCCCACCTCGGCCGCATCGTCAAATCCTACGATTACCCGGTGCGGGTGAACGGCCGCTACATCATGGCGCCTTCGCCGATCCCGAAGTTCGACAACCCGAAGATGGACCACATGCCTGCGTTGCAGCTGTTCGGCGCGGGGCGGGAGAAGCGCATCTACGCGGTGCCGCCCTATACCTCGGTGGTCAGCCTGGATTTCGAGGACCACCCCTTCGAGGTGCAGACCTGGAGCGAAGGCTGCGCCCTGTGCGGCGCCACCGGCAGCTACCTCGACGAGGTGGTGATCGACGACAAAGGCGGCCGGATGATGGTGTGCTCCGATACCGACTATTGCGAAAAACGCCGCGCCGCCGGACATCTCGGCCCGATGAGCGCCCCCTATGCGGAAACGGAGGCCGCCCGATGAACGTGCTCGCCGCCTCCCCCGCCCCCGGCCTCGACCCCGATCCGCCGCTGCTCTCGGTGCGCGGCCTCGCCAAGCATTACGGCGCGACGCTGGGCTGCCGCGACGTCGCCTTCGACCTTTGGCCCGGCGAGGTGCTGGGCATCGTCGGCGAATCCGGCTCCGGCAAGTCCACCCTGCTCAACTGCCTCTCCGCGCAGATCGAGGCCGACGAGGGGGAAATCCTCTACCGCTGCCGCGACGGCGAGGAAGTGGACTTCCGCACCCTGCCCGAGGCGCGCAAGCGCGCGCTGCTGCGCGGCGAATGGGGACTGGTCCACCAGAACCCGCGCGACGGCCTGCGCCTGCGGGTTTCCGCCGGGGCCAACATCGGCGAGCGCCTGATGGCGCAGGGCGCGCGGCACTACGGCAACATCCGCGGCGAGGCGACCGGCTGGCTCACGCGCGTGGAGATCGACGCCGGGCGCACCGACGACCTGCCGCTCCACTTCTCCGGCGGCATGCAGCAGCGCCTGCAGATCGCCCGCACCCTGGTGACGCAGCCGCGCCTGGTGTTCATGGACGAACCCACCGGCGGCCTCGACGTCTCGGTGCAGGCGCGGCTTCTCGACCTCATCCGCGGCCTGGTGGACGAGGTCGGGGCCTCCTGCGTCGTCGTCACCCACGATCTTGCCGTGGCGCGCCTTTTGGCCCACCGGCTGATGGTGATGAAGGCGGGCCGCGTGGTGGAACAGGGCCTCACCGATCAGGTGCTCGACGACCCGCACCATCCCTATACCCAGCTTCTGGTTTCCTCGGTGTTGCAGGTGTGACGATGACCCTGATGCTCTCGGCCAAGAACCTCGCCAAGACCTATACCCTGCACACCCAGGGCGGCACCCGCATCCCGGTGTTCCAGGGACTGTCGCTGGACGTCGCCACCGGGGAGTGCGTGGTGCTGCACGGCCCCTCGGGCGCGGGCAAGTCCACCCTGCTGCGCGCGATGTACGCCAACATCCTGCCCGACGCCGGCGAGATCCGGGTGCGCCACGCCGGGCGCATGGTGGACATCCTCGCCGCCAATTCCCGCACCGTCCTGCAGGTGCGCCGCCAGACTCTCGGCTACGTCAGCCAATTTTTGCGCGTCATCCCACGGGTGCCGACGCTGGACGTGGTGGCCGAGCCCCTGATGCGCCGCGGCGAAAGCCGCACGGCGGCGCGCGAAACCGCGGCGGCGATGCTGGCGCGGCTCAACATCCCCGAGCGGCTGTGGAGCCTGGCGCCCGCCACCTTTTCCGGCGGCGAGCAGCAGCGCGTCAATATCGCGCGCGGCCTGATCGCCCCCACCCCCATATTGTTGCTGGACGAGCCCACCGCGTCGCTGGACGCCGCCAACCGCGCGGTGGTGATCTCCCTGATTTCCGAGGCCAAGGCCGCGGGCGCCGCCATCGTCGGGATTTTCCACGACGAGGACGCCCGGAGCGCCGTGGCCGACCGTTTGTTCGATCTCTCCACCGCGAAGGCAGCATGACCAGCATGATCCTCACCAATGCCCGCATCGTCACCGCCGACGCCGTGATCGACGGCACCGTCGAAACCGAGGACGGCCTGATCCGCAGCGTTTCGGAAGGATGCAGCGCGCACCCCTCCGCCATCGACCTGGAAGGCGACTACCTGCTGCCCGGCCTGGTGGAGATGCACACCGACAACATGGAAAAGAACCTGGAGCCGCGCCCCGGCGTGAAGTGGCCCTCCCCCATGGGCGCGGTGCTGGCCCACGACGCGCAGATCGCCGCGGCGGGCATCACCACCGTGCTCGACGCGATCAGCATCGGCGAGGCCCACAAGCCGGGCCGCGACAGCCTCATCGGGGACAGCATCTCGGGCGTCACCCGCGGCCTGGCGGAAGATGTGCTGCGCGCCGACCACAAGATCCACCTGCGCTGCGAGGTGGTGGGCGCCAGGGTGGTGGAGATGGCGCGGCCGCACATGGACAACCCCCTGGTCAAGGTGGTCTCGCTGATGGACCACACCCCGGGCCAGCGCCAGTGGCGGGAACTCACCCACTGGCTGCAGTACCACAAGGCCGAACACCTGCCCAAGGAAGTGGTGCAGGAGCGCCTGGACACCCTGCGCGCCGCGCGCGAACGCTACGGCGAGACGCACCGGCGCGAGATCGTCGCACTGGCGCGGGAACACGGCCTGACGCTCGCCACCCACGACGACACCGAACCCTCCCACGTCGACGACGCGGCGCGCGAGGGCGCGGCGATCTCCGAATTCCCGACGACGCGGGAAGCCGCGGCGCGCGCCCACGAACTCGGCCTCGCCACGGTGATGGGCTCGCCCAACGTGGTGCGCGGCAGCTCGCACTCCGGCAACGTCTCGGCGCGGGAACTCGCCAAGGACGGCCTGCTCGACGGGCTCTCCTCCGACTACGTGCCGGTCAGCCTGCTGCACGCCGCCTTCCTGCTGTGGGAGGACCTCGGCCTGCCCCTGCCGCAGGCGGTCGCCATGGTCTCGGGCAATACCGCGCGGATGATCGGCCTGACCGACCGCGGCAGCATCGCGCCGGGCCTGCGCGCTGACATGGTGCGGGTCAAACTGCTGCCCCGCCTGCCGGTGGTGCGCCAGGTGTGGCGGATCGGCAAGGTCGTGGCCTGAAACACAAAAACTTCGCGGAGGGACTCGGTCCCTCCGCACCTCCCATAACTTGTTTTCGCCGCGCAGCGGCAGGCAACATCCACGTTGCAACCGCCGCAAGCTTATGGCGCTTCGCGCGAAAAAGTTATGGGGTGGCGAGGGGACCGAGTCCCCTCGCAAAGTTTTTTCTTTGGGAGGCACGCATGCCTGCGTTTCCGCGTTATGCCGTCTACTACGCGCCGGAGGAGGACGAGCCTCTGTGGGCCTTGGGCAGCGCCTGGCTCGGCCGCGATGCGGTCTCCGGGGCCGCCGCGCCGCAGCCGGAGGTCAACGGCTTCTCCCCTGCCGCGCTGGCGGCGCTGACCGGGGAGCCGCGGCGGTACGGCCTGCACGCCACGGTGAAGGCCCCGTTCCACCTTGCCGAGGGCTGCGGCGAGGCGGACCTGCTGGACGCGGTGGAGGAGTTCGCCGCGGCGGAAGCGCCGTTCGAACTGCCGGGCCTCGCGGTGGGGCGTCTGGGCAACTTTCTCGCGCTGCTGCCCACCGAGCCCTGCCTCGCGCTGCACGAGATGGCGGGACGTTGCGTCAGCGGCCTCGACCGTTTCCGCGCGCCGCCCACGGCGGCGGAACTCGCGCGGCGGCGCGTCGAGACGCTTTTGCCGCGCGAGCGCGAGTATCTGCGCGTCTGGGGGTATCCCTATGTGCTGGAGGCCTACCGCTTCCACATCACGCTGTCGGATTCGATCACCGATGCCGGGCTGCGCAGCGACCTGTTCGAGGCGGCGCGCAGCTTTTTCGGCCCTGCGTGCGGCCGGGCGGTGCCGGTGCGCGGCGTCTGCGTGTTTGCGCAGACCGCCGCGGGCGCACCGTTTTTGTTGACCCGACGCTTCAACTTCCAGGCATAACTACTTGCCATAGGCGGGATCATGCTTCTCGCAAAAAGCCTCCACCGGCAAGGTGCGAAAATCCGCAAGCGCAGTGGAGAGGGCTTGGTGCGGCCAGTCCCACCAGGCGATGCGGGCAAGCGATTCCTGCACCGGGCCGGAGAAACGGTAGCGCAGGATGCGCCCCGGATTGCCGATACAGATCGCATAGTCCGGCACATCCCTGGTGACGATGCTTCCCGCGCCCACCACCGCGCCGGTGCCGACGCTGCGCCCCGGCAGGATCACCGCGCCGTGGCCGATCCACACGTCGTGGCCGATGGCAACCGCATGTTCGCGCCGCCAGTCGAAGAACTCCGCATCGTCCTCCCCCAGGCCGTAGGCCGCGGCGCGGTAGGTGAAGTGGTGCTGGGTGGCGCGCGCCATCGGGTGGTTGCCGGGGTTGATGCGGGTGTGCGCGGCGATGGAGACGAACTTGCCGATGGTCGTGTAGACGATCTCCGCATCGCGCGCGACGTAGCTGTAGTCGCCGAGGGTGGTTTCGGCGAGGATGCAGCGCGGCCCGATCTCGGTGTAGGCGCCGAGAGCGCAGCCGCGGATTTCGGCGGAGGGGGCGATGGTCGGCGCGGAGCCGAGCTTGGCCTGGGTCATGTCAACACCATCCTGCTGGGGGGAAAATCATGAGCGGACGCCTGATCTACGTGATGGGGCCTTCCGGCGCGGGGAAGGACAGCGTGCTGCGCGCGGCGAGGCTGGCCGCGCCGCCGCGCCTGTGGTTCGCGCACCGCTACATCACCCGCCCGGCGGACGATGCCTCGGAGAACCACGTGGCGCTCTCCGACGCGGAATTCGCGGCGCGGCGCGATGCGGGCGGTTTTGCGTTGCATTGGGAAAGCCACGGCTGGCGCTACGGCATCGGCATCGAGATCGACGCCTGGATGGCGTCGGGCAGCGACGTGGTGGTCAACGGCTCGCGCGCCGCCTTCGACGCCGCGCACGGGCGCTACCCTGCCCTGCTGCCGGTCCTGCTCACCGCCTCGCCGGAGATCCTGCGGGCGCGCCTCGCCGCGCGCGGCCGCGAGAGTGCCGAGGCGCTGGAGGCGCGGCTCGTCCGCAACGCCGGCCTGGCGGTGCGGCACCCCCGGCTCGTCACCATCGCCAACGACGGAACCTTGGAAGACGCGGCGCACCGCTTCCTCTATCTCACGCTGCTCAAGTAAAGAGCTTGCGCAGGCGCTGCGACAGGATGTCGAGGATCGTTACGGTGAGCACGATGAGGATCATCACCGCCGCGGTTTCGCTGTAGTAGAAACCGCGGATGTTCTCCCACAGCACCATGCCGATGCCGCCCGCGCCGACCAGCCCGACCACGGTGGCGGAGCGCACGTTGGATTCGAAACGGTAGAGGGCGAACGAAATCCACAGAGGCATCACCTGCGGGATGACGCCGAAGAGCACCTCCTGCACCGGGTGCGCGCCGGTGGCGCGGATGCCTTCCACCGGGCGCGGGTCCACCGCCTCCACCGCCTCGGAGAACAGCTTGGCGAGAATGCCGGTGGTGTGGACGAACAGCGCCATCACGCCGGCGAACGGCCCCAGGCCGACGGCGACGACGAACAGCATGGCGAAGACCATCTCGTTGATCGCGCGGAAGGAGTCCATCAGGCGGCGCACCGGCTGGCAAACCCACCACGGCACCACGTTTTCCGCCGAAAGCACGCCGAAGGGCACCGCGGCGATCACCGCGAGCACGGTTCCCCAGAGGGCGATCTCCAGGGTGATCATCATTTCGTGGAGATAAAGCTGCCACTGGCTGAAATCCGGCGGGAAGAAGCCTTCGACGAAGACCCGCATGTTGCCGCCGTAGGTAAGAAGGTCGAGAGGACGCATCTCCGCGCCCCGCCAGGAGGCCATCAGCGCGGCGCAGAACACCGCCCAGCCGATGGTTTTGAGAAAACGGGCCCGGCGGTCCGGCTCCGGCAACGTCACCGCAATGCGGCGGGAGGCAATGGCGTCTTCCATGAATCACCCTTTCCCGGCAGATGCGCGAACGCCCGGAAGTTCGCTTCCGGGCGTTCGCAACGGATGGAGGCTCAGTCCGCCTTGCGGAAGTCGGAGGCCTTGGCGAGGGCGTCCAGCGCCTTCAGCTGCGCGTCGATCTTGCCGATCTTCGCGGCCTTCTCCTTGGCGTCCATACCGGCGTTGGCTTCGGTCTTCAGCTTGTCGCGGTAGGCCTGCATCTGCCGGATCGGGATGAGCTGCAGGTCGGAGGAGACGATGAACGGCGCCCAGCCGGAGGACATCTTGGCCAGGACGTCGCGCTCGTGCTTCACCTGGGCGAGGTCGCCGGTGCGGCCGTAGCGCAGGAAGAAGTAGTAAAGCTTCTCCTTGGCGTCGGCGTCCAGGTTCTTGCGCCACACCATCGGGTCCGACGGGATCAGCGGCGACTTCCAGATGATGCGGATCTTGTCCAGCGCTTCCGGATGGGTATCCTTCAAGCGGCCGAGGGATTCGGTGTTGTTGGTGGCGAAGTCCACCTGGTTGTTGGCGACCGCCATGGCGTTGGCTTCATGGCTGGCGTTGCGCACCACCTTGTAGCACTTCTTGGGGTCGAAGTTGTTCTGGGCGAAGACGTAGTAGCTCGGCACCAGGAAGCCGGAGGTCGAGTTCGGATCGCCGTTGCCGAAGGCAAGGCTCTGGTCGCACTTCAGAACGTCGGCCAGGGTCTTGATCTTGCTGTCCTTATTGACCAGAAGCAGCGACCAGTAGCCGGGGTTGCCGGTGACGTCCACGGTCTGGGCGAAGATCTCGCCGCCCGCGCGGTCCACCGCTTCCATCGCGCCCTTGTTGCCGTACCAAGCGATATCGACCTTGTTGAAGCGCATGCCCTCGATGATGCCCGCGTAGTCGGGGGCGAAGAAAGGCTTCACCGGCACGCCGAGCGCCTTTTCCATGTCCTTGAGGAAGGGATCGAAACCCGTCTTCAGGGCCTGGGAGGATTCCGTCGAGATGATGCCGAAGTTGATGACCTTGGGCATCTTGGCCGAGGCCCCGGGGGCAGCCGACAGCAACGCGGCCGCGGCAGCCGAGGCAACCAGAAAAGTGCGCAACATGATATGAAGTCTCCTCAGTGACGACGAAGGGGGAACGTATCGTGCGAGGCAAAAGTCCTGCATGCGGTCAGTCGCCGTTGCAGCCGACGGCGCGCAGGGCCGGTTGGGCGGCGGGCCCAGAGGCGGGTTCCGGCGTTTCCGGTTCGCCGGAA
>JBFWJB010000138.1:0-7937 GCA_050253435.1 Rhodospirillaceae bacterium | reverse complement strand
CACCTCCACGGCGTTGTCGCGGAAGGTGACGAGCGCGTTGGTCAGCTCGCCGATCTCGTACTTCGAGGTGGTGGCGGACACCTCGATCTCGGTGTCGCCGCCCGCCAGGCGCGCCATGTCGCCGGTGATCTTCTTGAGCGGGCCGCCGATGCTGACGCTGATGCGCCAAGCGATGCCGAGGACCACAATCAGCACGCCGCCGATCCAGATCGCCATCTGCTTGAGGTTGTCGGAGAACACCGCATCCACGTCGTTGACGTAGATGCCGGTGGCGATCGCCATACGCCAGGGCTCGAAGCTGCCGATGTAGGACACCTTGGGCGAATCCTCGCGGTCGCTGCCCGGCGCGCGGCCGGTGTAGTGGACGAAGCCGCCGCCCGCCTTCGCCGTGTCGGCGAACGCCTGATAGAGCGGCACGCCGCGCACGTCGGTGTAGAGGGTGCCGTCCTTTTTCTTGGCCTGCAGCATGCTGGTGCCGATCTGCTTGGCCCGGAACGGATGCATCAGCAGCACGCCGTCGAAATCGTTGACGAAGAAGTAGTTGTTGTCGGCATAACGCAGCACCGCCATCTCCGCGAGCGCCCGCGCCTTGGCGTCGGCCTCCGGCATCTGCCCCTTCTTGGCGAGTTCGTGGTAGTGCACCACGATGCTGCGCGCCGCCTCGACCAGTTGCTTGGTCTTGAGATAGCGGTCTTCGAGCAGGTTGGTGTTCAGGTTGTTCAAGCCGATCGCGCCGACCAGGATCATGCCGATCAGCGCGACGACCACCATCAAGATCATACGGGTCGTGATCTTCAGGCTTCCGAGCATCGTATTTCTCCCCGCGGACGTGAAAAGCAGGCACAGCCCGCCCTTCACGGCTACCCACGCCGCACTGCGGCGCCCCGCATCCATAATAAGAAAATCCCCAGCACCCCGCCCATCCTCGCGGACGGCAGGCGTGCACCGTGTTTTTTGGACGATCCCCCGGCGCACACGCCCAAGCGCGGCCCCCGCATTCCCCCTGCCGCGGGACTCCCATAGCCGCATCGGCGCATCGTGGATTCGCCGAGGATTATATTACAAAAGAGTAACCGTTCCGGGCAATCTTCTTGTTACGCAAAGATAACAAGAATCCAGGAACCGCTCCGAACAAGCCGCCATCGGGCAGTAACAAACGCCCGCGCATCCGGAAAAACCCCGGATGCGCGTCACAGGAACAAGTTGTTCGCGTAATAATCAGGCCGGCTTGTTCGCCAACGCCTCGACGATTCGCGTCGTCGAGCGGCCGGGGGCCAGTTCCGCCAGCACCACACGGCCGCCCGCGGCCTCCACCACGTCGGCGCCGACCACGGTCTTGCCCGCATAGTCCGCGCCCTTGACCAGCACGTCGGGCGCCAGGACGGAGATCAGATCGAACGGCGTGTCCTCGGGGAAGATCACCACCGCGTCCACGTCCTGCATCGCGGCGAGCACCGCGGCGCGCGCCGCCTCGTCCTGCACCGGGCGGCCCGCGCCCTTGAGGCGGGTCACCGAGGCGTCGCTGTTGAGCCCGACGACGAGCCGGTCGCAGCAGGCCCGCGCCTGCCGCAGCAGCGAGACGTGGCCGGGATGCACCAGATCGAAACAACCGTTGGTGAAGCCCACCACCAGGCCCTGGTCGCGCCACTCGGCGACTGTGGCCCGCGCCAGTTCGCGGTCCATCACCTTGGCGTTGCCGTGGCCGCCGGTGAGCGCCGCGGCGGCGGCGCGCATCTCGGCGAACGAGGCGGTGGCGGTGCCGATCTTGCCGACCACGATGCCGCCCGCAAGGTTGGCGAGCCGCGCCGCATCCAAAAGCCCGCCGCCCGCGGCGAGCGCCGCGGCGAGCGCCGCGACCACGGTGTCGCCCGCGCCCGAAACGTCGAACACCTCGCGCGCCTGCGCGGGGATGTGGTGGACCGCGCCGTCCTCCATCACTAGGGTCATTCCGTCCTGGGAACGAGTAACCAGAAGGTTGCGGATGCCGCAGCTTTCCATGACGTGGCGCGCCGCCGCAACGATCGCGTCGTCGCCCGCAACCGGCATTCCGGAAGCCTCGGCCAGCTCGGCGCGGTTGGGCGTGGCGATGAAAGCGCCGCGGTACCTGCCGTAGTCGCGCCCCTTGGGATCGACGATGGTGGGGATGCCGCGCGCCGCGGCGAGCGCCAGCACTTCGGCGAGCACGCGCCCGGTCAACAGCCCCTTGCCGTAGTCGGAGAGAGTGAGCACCGCGCAACCGCCGATGCTGCCCTGAACCGCGGCGAGCACCTGGTCCTCCGCCGCGGCATCGATGCCGTCCACCTCCTCGCAATCGGCGCGGAGCAATTGTTGCACCCCCGCGACGAAGCGCGACTTCTCGGTGGTGCGGCGGCCCGGCAGAATCTGCAGAAGCGAGTTCACGCCCCCTTCGGCGGCCAGCAGCGAGGCCACCGCATGGCCCGCCGCGTCATCGCCGACGAAGGCGACGAACGCCGAGGAGGCGGAAAGCGCGCTCAGATTGCGCGCCACGTTGCCCGCGCCGCCGAGCATCAGGTTCTCGCGCACGATGCGGAACACCGGCACCGGCGCCTCCGGCGAAATCCGCGACACGTCGCCATAGATGAAGTGATCGAGCATGACGTCGCCCAGGCACAGCACCCGTGCCGCCGCGAAGCCTTCGAAAATCCGCGAAAAGGTGTCCGACAACGTCATCGTTCCAGCATCCGGAAAATTCCTCCGGGCGGCCCCGCCGCCCGCGACGGCCTACATTATGCGGCACGCCCCGGGAAAGCAACGCCCCGCTGTGCGCCTTGCCTTCCGGCGCAGGGTGTTCAACATCAACGGAATATGCTCTACACTGCGCCAGCAACGATGCGGCCGAGGACGATGCAACCCGAATTCGTGACGCCGGAAAGCCTTCTGCTCGATACCGCCGAACGCCTCGGCCGGGTGCGCGCCGGGCGCATCGCCCTGCGCATTCACCTGTCGCGGCTGAGCCAGGCCTACCGCGACCCCGCCTACGGCCGCATCGCCGGGCGGATGTTCGACGGGCTGATCGCCAGCTACCGCTGCCAGGTGTTCGCGCTGAGCAACGGCGACCTCGTCGCCACCGGCAAGGACATGCCCTTCGGCGACGTTGATGCGGTGGTCTACAAGCTGCGCACCCTGTTCGATTCCGACCCCTTGGTGCACCACGACCCCTACGGGCCGGAAGACGGCTTCTGCTCCTGGTACGACCTCGAAACCGATTACGATTCCTTCCTCTCGATGTGCCGCGAAGCGCTGCAGGAGGTCGGGGCCTCGGTGGGGCCGCCGCGCGCCCGCCGCGACCAGACCCATGCCGCGACGCCGGAAGACGTGGAGCGCATCGCCGGGGCGCTCACCGAGGCGGCGGTACGCCCCTTCATCACCGCACAGGCCGCGGTCAACATCACGCCGATCGGCGAATCCACCCTCGCTTTCCAGGAGATCTTCGTCGCGGTGGCCGATCTCGCCCGCCGCCTCGCGCCCGGCATCGACATCGCCGGCGACCGCTGGCTGTTCCAGTACTTCTGCGAAATGCTGGATACCCGCCTGCTCGCGGGCATCCGCAGCCTGATGCTCTATGGCCGGGAAATGCCGGCCAACCTCAACCTCAACGTCTCCACCGTGCTCGGCCACGCGTTCGCCGATTTCGCCCGGCGCTTCCCGCAGGCCCGCTTCTGCATCGAGGTGCAGGCGATCGACGCCTTCGCCAACCTCGCGGCGTTCAGCCGCGCCTGCGCGCTGCTGCACGAAGGCGGCCACCGCGTGCTGATCGACGCGCTCACCCCGTTGAGCCTGTGGATGCTCGCCGACGCCGCCCTGCCGGTGGACGCCTACAAACTGATGTGGTCCCCCGACATCGCCGCCGGGCACCACGGCGCATCCGACCGCGACCCCAGCACCACCATCCGCGTCATCGGCCCGGAGAAGGTGATCCTCGCGCACTGCGACACCTATGCCGCCATCGAGTGGGGACTGCGCCAGGGACTGCGGACCTTCCAGGGCCGTTTCGTCGATGCAACGTTGATCGGGCGGATCGAGAACAAGGTCGCCCCGCCCGCAAACGGAGCCGCGTCATGATCAACCTGCCCGGATTCTTCAGCGGCGACGGCGACGCCGACAAAGCCGAAAAGGAAAAGGCCGAGAAGGAAAAGGCCGAAAAGAAGGCCGAGGACGAGCTGCTCGACGGCGAACGCAAACTGATGATGCAGCTGCAGGAGGGCCTGCTGCTCGACTATGCGCAGCGGCTGGAGAAGTTCCGCAAGCAGCGCCAGGCGGTCTACCTGCACCTCTCCCGCCTGCAGCCGGGGAATCAGCGCGAGCCGACGCTGCGCGCCGCCGCCGCCGCCTTCGACCCGATGATCCTCGACAACCGCGCCCAGGTGTTCACCCTGTTCAAGGGCGACATCGTGGTGGTGTTCGCCGCCAAGTACCGCGACGAGGTGGAAGCGGCGCTGGTGCGCCTGCGCTTCCTCTTCGCCGACGACCCGCTGATGGAGGAAGACGGCAACGGCAACGACCCCTTCGTCTCCTGGTACGTGCTCGCCAACGACTACCCGGCGTTCCTCCGCCTCGCCCAGCAGGTCTACGCCGAGCAGGAGGACCGCCGCCGCGCCGACGTCTCCGGCGAACGCGCGCAGGAGCCGCGCGCCCAGCGCCCGGGAACGGAACGCCGCCTCAACCCGCTGACCCCCGGCATCCTCGGCAAGCTCGAAGACGCGCTCCGCCGCACCGACCTCTCCAACCTGGTGCGCCACCAGTCGATCAGCGCCATCGTCGGGCGCTCCCGGCCGCAGCACATGTTCAGCGAAGTGTTCGTCTCGATCGCCGATCTGCGCGACATCTTCGTCCCCGACGTCAACATCACCTCCGACACCTGGCTGTTCCAGCACCTCACCGAAACCCTGGACCGCCGCGTTCTCGCCCTTGTCGTCGCCGGGCACGACCGCAGCCTCTCCGGCGGCTTCAGCGTCAATCTCAACGTGCGGACCATCCTCAGCGAGGACTTCCTCAACTTCGACGACGGCATCGCGGGCGGCCTGCGCGGCACCATCGTGCTGGAAATCCAGCTCTACGACATCCTCGCCAACGTCGGCGCCTTCCTCTTCGCCCGCGATTTCGCGCGCGAACGCGGCTACCGCATCTGCGTCGACGGCGTCACCACCGAGACCCTGCTTCTGGTCGACCGCGTCAAGATCGGCGCCGACCTGATGAAATTGATGTGGGGGCCGGAACTCGCCGCGGCGGGCGAGGCCGGCGAGAACCACCCCCTTGCCGAGGCGATCGCCCGCTGCGGCCGCAAGCGCATCGTGCTCGCCCGCGTCGATACCGACGCGCAGATCCAGACCGGGCAGGACCTCGGGCTGTCGATGTTCCAGGGCCGCGGCGTCGAACGCCTGATCCAGGGCCAGGGCAACCGCCGCCCCGGCGGCGCGGCGGCGCCATGACCCCTGCCGACGCGGCCGCGATCTCGGTTTCCGGCCTGACCAAGCATTTCGGCGCGGTGCGCGCCGTAGACGGCGTCGGCTTCTCGGTCGCCCGCGGCGAGACGATCGGCCTCCTCGGCGGCAACGGCGCGGGCAAGACCACCACCATCAGCATGCTGCTCGGCCTGCTGCTGCCCACCGAGGGACAGGTTTCGGTGCTCGGCCACGACATGACCACGGCGGACCGCTATGCGGTGCTGCCGCGCATGAACTTCGCCTCGCCCTACGTCAACCTGCCCTACCGCCTCACCGTCCACCAGAACCTCAAGGTCTACGGCCTGCTCTACGGCATCCGCAAAATCGACGCGCGCATCGCCGAGCTCGCCGACGAGCTGATGCTGCACCCCTTCCTGCACACTCCGGCGCGCCGCCTCTCCTCCGGCCAGAAGACCCGCGTCACCCTCGCCAAGGCGCTGCTCAACCGCCCCGAGGTGCTGCTGCTCGACGAACCCACCGCCTCCCTCGACCCGGATACCGGCGACTTCGTGCGCGGCTACCTGGAGGCCTACGCAGCCCGCTCCGGCTGCGCGGTGCTGCTCGCCTCCCACAACATGCAGGAGGTGGAACGCCTGTGCAGCCGCATCCTGATCATGAAGGCCGGGCGCATCGAGGCCGCGGGCACGCTCTCCGAACTGCTCGCCGCCTTCTCCCGCGACAGCCTGGAGCGCGTCTTCCTCGACATCGCCCGCGCCCCGGCGGAGGCCGCGCCATGACCCCCGCCGAACGCCGCGACGCGCAGGCGCGCAGCGCCTTTGCCGGGCACCGCCTGTTCGCCATCGTGCTGCGCCACCTCTACGTGATGCGCACCTCGTGGCCGCGCCTCCTCGAAATGGCCTATTGGCCGACGGTGCAGATGATCGTCTGGGGCTTCGCCAGCAGCTTCTTCCGCGGCCACTCCTCCTGGGTGGCGCAGGCGGCGGGCGTGCTCATCGGCGCCGTCCTCCTGTGGGAGGTGATGTTCCGCGCCAACCTCGGCTTTTCGCTCTCCTTCCTCGAGGAGATGTGGTCGCGCAACCTCGGCCAGCTCTACCTCACGCCGCTGCGCCCGTACGAACACGTCGCCGCCCTCGCGATCATGAGCCTGATCCGCACCTGCATCGGCCTGTTGCCGCCGTCGCTGCTCGCCATCGCGCTCTACGGCTTCAACATCTACGACCTCGGCCTGCCGCTCGTCGCCTTCTTCGCCAACCTGATGGTGATGGGCTGGAGCGTCGGCCTGCTCACCGCCGGCCTGGTGCTGCGCTTCGGCATGGGAGCGGAAAGCCTCGCCTGGGTGCTGATCTTCGGGCTTTCCCCGCTCGCCGGCATCTACTACCCGATCTCCACCCTGCCCGGCTGGCTGCAACACGTCGCCTACGCCCTGCCGCCCGCCTACGTGTTCGAAGGCATGCGCGCGGCGATGTTCGACCATGTCTTCCGCTGGGACCTGTTCGTCCGCGCCGTGGCGCTCAACGCCGTCTACTTCAGCGCCCTCGCCGCGTTCTTCCTCCACATGGTCCGCGTCGCCCGCCGCAAAGGCCTGCTCCTCAACATGGGGGAATGAGGGGAAAAACCAGGCCGGGCTCCGCCCGGACCCGCAAGGGGCCGGAAGGCCCCTTGACCCCATAACTGGTTTTTCGCCGCGCAGCGGCTATCGCCCGTCACGCCGCGCGACGGTTCTATGGCGCTGCGCGCAAAAACCAAAAGTTATGGGAGGCCCGGAGGGTCCGCGACCCTCCGGAAAGTTTTGGTTTTACCGCTCGGTGCGGGCCACCGCGGCTTCCTCGTAGGTCGCCATCTCGGCATGGCAGACCACGGCGGCGCGCAGCAGGTTGACCGCGAGCACGCCGCCGGTGCCTTCGCCCAGGCGCATGCCCATGCGCAGGAGCGGGCGCTGGCGCAGGCGTTCCGCGGCGAGCGCGTGGCCCGCCTCGGCGGAGGCGTGGGCGATGCGGCAGTGGTCGAGCGCGCCCGGCTGGAACGCATCGAGGAAGGCGACGGCGGCGGTGCAGGGGAAGCCGTCGAGCAGCACCGGCACGCGCTGCAAGCGGCCGGAGAGGGTGGCCCCGGCCATTGCCGCGAGTTCGCGCCCGCCCAGGCGGCGGGCGATTTCCACCGCGTCGGGATTGTCCTTCATGTGCAGGGCGACGCCGTCGGCGACCACCTGAATCTTGCGTTCGAGCATCGGCCCCACCGCGCCCGCGCCGTAACCGACCCAGTCTTCCGGCGCACCCCCGTAGAGGGCGAACATCATCGCCGAGGCGGGGGTGGTGTTGCCGATGCCCATTTCGCCGGGGCAGAACACGCTCATGCCTTCGTCCACCGCGGCCATGCCGACGTTGAACGCGGCGACGAAGTCGTCCTCGTCCATCGCCGGGCCTTCCAGGAAGTCGCGGGTGAAACTGTCGATGGCGATGTCGTAGACCTTGAACGCGGTGCCGGTGGAGCGGCACATCGCGTTGATCGCGC
>JBFWJB010000137.1:0-7969 GCA_050253435.1 Rhodospirillaceae bacterium | reverse complement strand
CACGGTATTTCTACCACAGGGACCTGAAACCTGCGCGTCTACCAATTCCGCCACCTGGGCACTGATCCCGCCAAGGCCATCCGGGCACTGCGGTCAAAGCCGCCGCCCGACCGGAGCAGCCGGTCAGTGAGGGAGGGTTTATGCGGGCTTGGCGGGGCAAAGTCAACACCCTTTTTTCGTTGGCACGGGCCACGCCGAAAGGCATAAGAAAGACCGGCCGTTGGTTAGGGAAATGACATTTGCCGAGCCCTGCCCATATGGACAGAGGCCCGGCCGCTTTCTATAAAGGCGGAGGGCCGGAACGCGCGGGCTGCAAAGACATTCAGGGAGACGACCGGAATGACACGGCGATTGGTGACGGTATTCGGCGGATCGGGGTTCATCGGACGCCACCTGGTGCAGCGCCTCGCAGCCACGGGCGCGGTGATCCGCATCGCCATCCGCTACCGCGAGGACGCCCACTTTCTCAAGACCATGGGCGACGTCGGGCAGATCACCACGCTCGAAACCGATATCGCCGACCCGGAGGAAATCCGCCGCGCGGTCGAGGGCGCGGACTGGGTGGTCAACCTGGTGGGCATCTTTCACCCGCGCGGCCGCCACACCTTCGAAAACCTCCACGCCAAAGCGCCGGGCGACATCGCCGCTGCGGCCAAGGCCGCAGGCGCCGCGCGCTTCGTCCACATCTCCGCCATGGGCGCGGTCGCCGATGCGGAATCCGCCTATGCCCGCACCAAGGCGGAAGGCGAGGCCGCGGTGCTCGCCGCCTTCCCCGAGGCCACGATCATCCGCCCGAGCGTCGTCTTCGGCCCGGAGGACAACTTCTTCAACCTCTTCGCCAAAATGGCGATCTTCTCTCCGGTCCTGCCGGTGATCGACAAGAACGCCTGGGGCTTCGGCGGCAAGGGCCTGTTCGGCAGCGGCGGACCGAAGTTCCAGCCGGTCTACGTCGGCGACGTCGCCGACGCCATCCTCGCCGCGCTGAAAGGCTCCGCCCACGGCGGCAAGACCTATGAACTCGGCGGTCCGCACATCTACTCGATGCGCCGGATCATGGAAATCAC
Source organism: Rhodospirillaceae bacterium (assembly GCA_050253435.1). Lineage (GTDB taxonomy): Bacteria > Pseudomonadota > Alphaproteobacteria > Rhodospirillales > Rhodospirillaceae > Oleispirillum. The sequence goes on along the minus strand of JBFWJB010000137.1, from coordinate 6,905 downwards.
GCTGGCCGAAATCCGCCGCGACCGCTGGCTGCTGCCGATGACCTTCGGCATGGCACGCTGCCAGGCGGCGCTGATGCGCCTGATGCCGAAACCGTTGCTGACACGGGATCAGGTGCTGATGATGATGCGCGACAACGTCACCTCCGGAACCTGCCCGGGCTTCGCCGAACTCGGCATCGAACCCACCACCGCGGAAACCATCCTCCCCACCTACCTCAACCGCTTCCGCAAGGACCACCGCCAGATCATCAAGCGGTAGGGCACGGGAGGGGCGTCGTTCTCCTCCCGGCCGGTCAGCGCGTATAGATCGTCCGGACCATGTCGATGAAGTCGTGCTGCGCTTGCGTCAGGATCGAGCTCTTGCGCTGTGCCACGAAAAAATCCACGAGTTGCGGCTCCTCCCCGACCGAGTAATACGCGGGCTGGCATCGTGATTCGAAGTAGTCCACGCACATGTCGGCGACGAAGAAACCGCCCACCCCGTGGGCGGCGGCGCTGACGCCCGTTTCGAGGGAAGCGAAGAGAATCTGTGTCGGGTCGATGCCGCTTTCCTTCAAGAAATGCCTGCCGACGCGGCCTACCCGCCAGTTGGCGGGCATCATCAGGAACGTCAGATCCGCCAGTTCCCTGAGGTCGAGCCACGGATACCGAAATCCCTCCCGCGGGACCGCCATCCGCCTGAACCGTTCATCCTGCGGTAGGGCGAGGACGATTTCCTCGGAATGGATGCAGTGATAGACGAGTTCCTCGTCCCTGCGGTCTTCCTGTGCCGCCGAATATAAAGACAGGTCGACCTTGCCGTCGAGCAGGTGCTGCCGCATCAAGTCGACCCCGCCCTCCTGCAAGGTTATGTGGAACTTCGGGTACTTCTGTTTGAACAGGGCGAAGCAACGCGGAAGTATATACTTTCCGTGGGCTTGGGTGCAGCCGATGCGCAGCCAGCCTCGTTCGGAGTGGGCGACCTCGTTCAGTTCGTTGTGCAGGTCCGAATACAGGACAAGGATGTGGTTGGCCGTTTCCACGAAGCGCCGGCCCGCGTATGTCAGTTGCATCCGTTTGTTCGACCGCTCGAAGAGCCGCACCTTCAGGGTTTCCTCGAGATTGCTGAGAAACCGGCTGAGAGACGGCTGCGAGATGCACAGGGCTTCCGCCGCCCTGGAGATGGTCTTGTGTTCGGCGATGGCCAGCACGTAGGACAAATCGCGAAAATTCACGGCCCCCTCCCCTTCATGTATACCTTTTAGCTATGATAAATAGAGGTATTAGGCATTTTACACATACTTTATGTCAAGCTACCATTCTCACATTCGGGAACGCGTTGCATGGTGAAGGACCCCAAGGTGAGAAAAGGATATTTCAAGACTTCGGATGGTGCGTACCTCTATTACGAGGATACGGGGGATGGAGATCCCATCGTTTTCGCACCAGGCCACATGTGTACGACGAAGTTTTACGCCAAAAACGTCGACGCATTGAAACAAACTCACAGGGTCGTTTGCTTCGATAGCCGGGGATTCGGCTCTTCCTCCAAACCATTGCACGGCAATTGCGTCGACCGTCATGCGGACGACATCAAGGAACTGCTCGACCACCTGGATATCGACCGGGCGGCTCTCGTCGCGTGGTCCCTGTCCGGCAGTATCGCGGTGACGTATGCGGCCAAGTACAAAGGGCATCGGCTGAAGGCTCTGGGTCTTCTCGACTGTTCGCTGTTCCCATTTTCGCCAGAACCTTGGAATACCTACAATTCCCGCGACTACAACATGGATGACTGGAACGAGAAATATATTCCCTGGCACACCGACATCGACCGGTATGTGGAGAATTTCGTTTCCAGACTGCGTGACGACCTCACACCGGAAGAGGTCGACATGGTGCGAACGGAAATCCTCAAGACTCCCCCGTGGATCGGCTTCGCGCTGCACAGCGACTGGTGCCACACCGACGCCGTGTCCCTGCTGGGCGACGTGCCCGTCCCCGTCGTCATTTTCAGCGGTGTGTCCAAAGGGCACGGGTTCGAAATGGGGCGGCACTACAAAACGCAGGTGAAGACCTATTGCGAACTGCATGAGTTCGCGAAAGGCGGTCACGTGCTGTTCATGGCAGACCCCGAACGCTTCAACAAAATCCTGACCGATTTCCTCACAGCTATCGGATCGGGCAATCCTTAGGGAGGAAAGCTGTGCTATCTTTTATTGGATTTGCGACCATCACGGTCATGATGGTGCTGATTCTCAAGGGAAAGACGCTGCCTGCCGTGTGCTTCGCAGTTCTTCCCGTGATCGGCGCGCTCCTCGCCGGTTTTTCCCTGCCGGAAATTCTTAAGTTTATTAACACCGGTGTCGGGACCACCTGGAAGACGGCGGTCCTGTTCATTTTTTCCGTGATTTATTTCGGCATCATGAACGATGCCGGGCTTTTCGACAAAATGGTGGCGGCGCTTTTACGCTTCGCGGGCAACAAGATCATCTACATCATGATCGCCACCGTGCTGATCGCCATGGTGGGGCACCTCGATGGGGCGACGGCCTCCACCTATCTCGTCACGATCCCCGTGATGCTGCCGATCTTCAAGAAAATGCAGCTCCGCCCAACGGTCATGCTGCTGCTGGTCAGCGTCGCGACCGGCGTGATGAACATCGTGCCATGGGGCGGCCCGCTCATCCGCGCGGCAACGGCGATCAACGCCGATCCGCAGCTCATGTGGCAGAGGCTCATCCCCCTCCAGGTGGTCGGCCTCGTCACCGGTCTTGCCATGGCGGTGTTGTTCGCCGTCATCGAGCGGCGGCGCCTGGCCGCGGCGGGTATCGACCTGTCGGCCGTGGCGGACGGCCTGTCCGGCAATGCCCTCGCTGACGGCGGCGACCCCGGGCTCAAGCGGCCGAAACATTATTGGTTCAATATCGTCCTGACGCTGCTTCTGATCGGCGGGTTGATTCAGGGCACGATTCCGGCCTTCATCCTGTTCATGTTCGGGATGGTCATCGCCCTGGCGGTCAACTACCCCGAGATCAAGGTACAGAACCAGCGGATGGAGACTCATGCACCCAACTGCATCGGTCTGACCGTCACCTTGTTGTGCGCGGGGGTGTTCCTCGGCGTGTTCTCCAAGAGCGGCATGATCAACGCCATGGCGCAGTTCTGCATCGCGTTCGTCCCGGGTTTCCTCGCCCGGTATATCCACGTTATCGTCGGCGTGCTCGGCTCGCCTCTTGGCATGATCATGGGGCCAGACCCCTATTACTACGGGATTCTCCCCCTCATCGGTCAGGTGGTGGCGCCGTTCGGCATCAGCATGGAGAGCGTCGCCAATGCCATGATTATCGGCGAGAATGTCGCTCTTTCGGTGAGCCCGTGCGTTCCCACCACATTCCTGGCCATCGGCCTCGCCGGAGTGGAGCTCAAGGAGCACATCCGGTTTTCCTTTCTGTGGCTGTGGGGGGTCAGTTGCATCATGCTGGTCTTCGGGATCGTCACAGGCGTCATCGGCGTGTGACCCGGACGGCATCGCTTCGGAGAAAACCGCTCGATCCGAGCGGTTTTCTCATTTCTGGAAGCGGTTCGCGGTCTTGTGACCCCTTACCCCAGGCAGCGGTCGAAGCCGGGGATATAGCCGTAGGCGGCGGCGAGCAGGGCGGCGCCGATGATCAGGCGGTAGAGGGCGAAGGGGGTGAAGCTGGCGCGTTTCAGCCACTGCATCAGCACGGCGATGGCGACGAGCGCGGTGAGGAAGGAGAGCCCTGCGGCGTAGAGGGCGGCGGTGGTGAGCACCGGCTGGTCGAGGCGGTAGATATCGAGTCCGGCGAGGGTTCCCGCGGCGACGATGGTGGGGATGGAGAGCAGCATGGAGAAGCGGGCGGCTTCGCCGCGTTCGTAGCCGAGCAGGCGGGCGGCGGTCATGGTGATGCCGCTGCGGCTGGTGCCGGGGATCAGGGCGATCGCCTGGGCGATGCCGATGACCACGGCGTCGGGCAGGCCCATGTGTTCGATGCGGCGGACGGTCAGTCCGATGCGGTCGGCGACATAGAGCAGGATGCCGAAGCCGAGGGTGGTCCAGCCGAGGATGAGGATGGAGCGCGCCATGGTTTCCACCATGTCCTTGGCGAGGAGCCCGGCGGCGACCACCGGCAGCGTGCCGATGACGATATGGAGCGCGAGTTTCGCCCCCGGCGAGCGGCGCATGCGCACGGCGGCCCACAGGCCTGCGAGCATGTGCCAGATGTCGCGCCAGAAGTAGAGCATCACCGCGCCGAGGGTTCCGACATGGAGCGCGATGTCCATGTCGAGACCCTGATCCGGCCAGTCGGCGATGCAGGGCACGAGGATCAGGTGCGCCGAGGAACTGATCGGCAGGAACTCGGTAATCCCTTGAACCACCGCCAGAACGATCAGGTTCAGCCAGGTCATGATGGTGTTTCCCTCGGGTTCTTTTCTTGTGCGGTGCGCGTCCGTCCGGCGCGGGCCGGCTTCTTCATATCACGATGCGCCGCCTGGCCCCAAATGAGGAAATAGTAAACGTATGATAACTATATTTTGACTGCGGGCTTCGTCTCGCACGAACCCTGTGCGAATTTTTCTTACTTTAAGTCAGTATAGCTGACCTATATGTGATTTTTCGCTCGCAATCAGGGGGAAAATCCACTAAGAGTCCGCTCGACTCCCTTCGCTTGGGCGAAGGCGGGGTCGGGGTTGTTCGCGCGCCGCAGGGCGGGGCGCAAAGGAAGAGGAACACACCATGGCGCAGCAGAAGATGCTCCAGTTCACCAAAGTGGACCGCCGCACCCCGGACAAGCGTCCGGCCGCCGAGCGCACCGAGGACTTCGCCGAGATCTACGGCGGCTTCGTCGCCGCGCGCGCGGGCGAACAGGCGTCGCGCTGCGAACAGTGCGGCATTCCCTTCTGCAGCCTGCACTGCCCGCTGCACAACAACATCCCCGACTGGCTGATGCTGGCGGCGACCGGGCGCATGGAGGAGGCCTACGCGGTTTCCTCGGCGACCAACACCCTGCCGGAAATCTGCGGCCGCATCTGCCCGCAGGACCGCCTGTGCGAGGGCTCCTGCGTGCTTGAACAGTCGAGCCACGGCAGCGTGACCATCGGTGCGATGGAGAAGTACATCACCGACTCCGCCTTCGAGGCGGGCTGGGTGAAGCCGTTCACCCCGCGCATCGAGCGCCTGGAATCGGTGGGCATCATCGGCGCGGGCCCGGCGGGCCTGGCCGCGGCGGAACAGCTGCGCATGCTCGGCTACCGCGTCGAGGTGTACGACCGCCACGACCGCGCGGGCGGCCTGCTCACCTACGGCATTCCCGGCTTCAAGCTGGAGAAGGACGTGGTCGCCCGCCGCGTTGCGGTGTTCGAGGAGAGCGGCGTGATCTTCCACACCAACGTGGACGTCGGCCGCGACATCACCCTTGCCCAGATGCGCAAGAAGCACGCCGCGGTGGTCATCGCCACCGGCGTCTATGCGGCGCGCGGGCTGGAGATTCCCGGCAACACGCTGGACGGCGTGATCCCGGCGCTGGAGTTCCTCACCTGCTCCAACCGTCTCAACATGGGCGACACCGTGGCCGACTTCGACAGCGGGCGCCTGAACGCCGCGGGCAAGCGGGTGGTGGTGGTCGGCGGCGGCGACACCGCGATGGACTGCCTGCGCACCGCGCTGCGCCAGGGCGCGACCTCGGTGAAGTGCCTCTACCGCCGCGACCGCGCCAACATGCCCGGCTCGCAGCGCGAGGTGGACAACGCCATCGAGGAAGGCGCGGAGTTCATCTGGCAGGCGGCGCCGGAAGCGGTGGAAGGGGCCTCCGGCCGGGTTTCCGGCGTGCGCACGGTGAAGATGCACCTCGGCCTGCCCGACGCCTCGGGCCGCCAGAGCCCGACCCCGGTGCCGGGTTCGGAATACACCCTGCCCGCCGAGATGGTGATCGAGGCGCTCGGCTTCGAGCCGGAGGACCTGCCGACGGTCTTCGGCGCGCCGGAGCTGAAAGTGCAGCGCAGCGGCACCCTGGCGGTGGACGAGGCGCTGATGACCAGCCTGCCCGGCGTGTTCGCGGCGGGCGATATCGTGCGCGGCGCATCCCTGGTGGTGTGGGCGGTGCGCGACGGGCGCGACGTGGCGCAGCATGTGCACGCCTATGTGCGGCAGGCGGCGGCGGCGCCGTCCCTGGCGAACGCGGGTTGAGGAGGAACCGGAGATGACGGAGAAGATGATGAACGCCTGGTCCTCGGCCTGGGATGGCGGACAGCCGGAAAGCGGCGAGGCCTTCGTCCGCAGTTTCGCCGAAAACCGCGCGCGCATGCTCGCCGCCGGTGCGGTGGACCCGATGGATGCGCACGACGCCTGCGGCGTCGGCCTGGTCGCGGCGCTGGACGGCAAGCCGCGCCGCCAGGTGGTGGAAGCGGCGATCGGCGCGCTGAAGGTGGTGTTCCACCGCGGCGCGGTGGACGCCGACGGCAAGACCGGCGACGGCGCGGGCATCCACGTGCAGATTCCGCAGGACTTCTTCAAGGACCACGTGCGCCGCACCGGCCACGAGCCGGAGAAGGGCCGCCTCGCCATCGGCATGATCTTCCTGCCGAAGACCGACTTGAACGCGCAGGAGGCCTGCCGCGCCATCGTCGAGAACGAGGTGCTGCAGTTCGGCTACGGTCTCTACGGCTGGCGTCAGGTGCCGGTCAACGTCTCGGTGATCGGCGAAAAGGCGAACGCGACGCGCCCCGAGATCGAGCAGATCATGATCGTCAACACCAAGCACACAGGTGAGGACGAGTTCGAGCGCGACCTCTACATCATCCGCCGCCGCATCGAGAACCAGGTGCGGCAGAACAACATTCCCGACTTCTACATCTGCTCGATGTCGTGCCGGTCGGTGATCTACAAGGGCCTGTTCCTCGCCGAGCAG
>JBFWJB010000136.1:0-7989 GCA_050253435.1 Rhodospirillaceae bacterium | reverse complement strand
GGCGCGGTGGGCCGGGCGCTGCTCGCCGGAAACCCGGCGGAAGCCGCCGCATCGCTCGCCGCGCTTGCCGCCGCTTTTCCGGGGCGCGCCTATGTGGAGGTGCAGCGCCACGGCCTGCCCGACGAGGAGCGCATCGAGGCGGCGCTGGTGGATTTGGCCTATGCGCAGAACCTGCCGCTGGTGGCCACCAACGACGTCTATTTCGGCCCGCGCGAAATGTTCGAGGCGCACGATGCGCTGATCTGCATCAGCGACGGCGTGACGCTGAACCAGCCGGACCGCCGCCGTTTCACCCCGGAACACGGCTTCAAGTCCGCCGCGGAGATGCGCGAGCTGTTCGCCGACCTGCCGGAGGCGTGCGACAACACCCTGGTCGTCGCCCGGCGCTGCGCCTTCCGCGTGCCGAAGCGCAAACCCTTGCTGCCTGCCTTCACCGACAACGGCGCCTCGGAGGAGGATATCCTCCGTGAGAAGGCGAAAATCGGCCTGGATAAACGGCTTGAGGTGCATGTCTTCACACCGGAGATGAACCAGGAACAGCGCGAAGAGGCGGCCAGGCCCTACCGCGAGCGCCTGGACTACGAGCTCGGCGTGATCGTGCAGATGGGCTTCCCCGGGTATTTCCTCATCGTTGCCGACTTCATCCAATGGTCGAAGGCGCACGGCATCCCGGTGGGGCCGGGGCGCGGCTCCGGCGCGGGTTCGGTGGTCGCCTGGGCGCTCACCATCACCGATCTCGATCCTCTGCGCTTCAACCTGCTGTTCGAACGGTTCCTCAACCCCGAACGCGTCTCCATGCCCGACTTCGATATCGACTTCTGCCAGGACCGCCGGGAAGAGACGATCCGCTACGTGCAGGAGCGCTACGGCCGGGAGAAGGTGGCGCAGATCATCACCTTCGGCAAACTCCAGGCGCGCGCGGTGCTGCGCGACGTCGGCCGCGTCCTCGGCATGCCCTACGGCCAGACCGACAAGATCTGTAAGCTGGTGCCCAACAACCCGGCCAAGCCGGTGACCCTGGGCGAGGCGATCGCGGGCGAGCCGAAGCTCCGCGAAATGCGCGATTCCGACTCCCAGGTCGGGCAGCTTTTCGACATCGGCCTGAAGCTCGAGGGCCTCTACCGTAACGCCTCCACCCATGCCGCGGGCGTGGTCATCGGCGACCGTCCGCTCGACGAACTGGTGCCGCTCTACCGCGACCCGCGCTCCGACATGCCGGTGACCCAGTTCAACATGGCCTGGGTGGAGAGCACCGGCCTGATCAAGTTCGACTTTCTCGGTCTGAAGACGCTGACCGTGCTCGCCACCGCGGTGGACCTTCTGGAGAAGAAGGGGGTCCACCTGAGCCTGGAGGCGCTGCCCCTGGACGACCGGCCGAGCTACGAGATGCTCACCCGCGGCGACACCGCCGGGGTGTTCCAGCTGGAAAGCCAGGGCATGCGCGACGTGCTGCGCAAGCTGCGCCCCGACACCCTGGAGGACATCATCGCGGTGGTGGCGCTCTACCGCCCCGGCCCGATGAGCAACATCCCGAGCTACATCAACCGCAAGCACGGCGACGAGCCGGTGGAATACATGCACCCGACCCTGGAGGCGGTGCTCAAGGAAACCTACGGCATCATCATCTACCAGGAACAGGTGATGCAGATCGCCCAGGTGCTGGCGGGCTACACCCTCGGCGGTGCGGACCTGTTGCGCCGCGCCATGGGCAAGAAGAAACAGGAGGAGATGGACAAGCAGCGCCAGACCTTCCTGGAGGGCGCGAAGGCCAAGGGGGTGAACGCCACTCAGGCGGCGCACATCTTCGAGCACGTGGACAAGTTCGCAGGCTACGGCTTCAACAAGTCGCACGCCGCGGCCTATGCCCTGGTCGCCTACCAGACGGCGTACCTCAAGGCGAACCACCCGGTGGAGTTCCTCGCCGCGACGATGACGCTCGACCTCCACAACACCGACAAGCTGGCGCACTTCAAGCAGGAGCTCGACCGCCTGAAGATTAAGGTGCTGCCGCCGGACGTCAACGCCTCGGGCGCGGCGTTCACCGTGGAGTACGATGCGGAGGGCAAGGGCGCGGTGCGCTATGCCCTTGCGGCGCTGAAGAACGTCGGCGAGGCGGCGATGCATGCCCTGGTGGCGGCGCGCGAGGCGGGCGGCCCGTTCAAGAGCCTGATGGACTTCGCCGAGCGGGTGGAGCCGCAGGTGCTCAACCGCCGCTCCCTGGAAAACCTGGTGCGCGCAGGCGCCTTCGACGGCCTGGAGCCGAACCGCAACCGCATTCTCGAAAACCTCGACATCCTCATCAAGTACGCCCAGGCGGCGGCGGAGGAACGCACCTCCGACCAGGTGAGCATGTTCGGCGGCGGCGGGGTGGCGGTGCCGCCGCCGAAGCTCGCGCCCTGCGACGACTGGCCGCCGATGGAGCGCCTGAACCAGGAGTTCGGCGCGGTCGGCTTCTATCTTTCGGCGCACCCGCTCGACGCCTACGCCTCGCTGCTGGAGCGCCTGAGCGTGGTGCACGCCGCCGATCTCGCCGCTTCGGTGCGCAGCGGCGGGGTGTCGCGGGTGAAGATGGCGGGCATCGTGGTGGCGATGCGCGAGCGTATCGGCAAGACCGGCAAGCGCTACGCCTTCGCCGAGTTCTCCGACGCCACCGGCTCGTTCGAGGTGACGCTGTTCTCCGAGGTGCTGGGGGTCGCCCGCGAACTGCTGGAAGCGAACCAGCCGCTCCTGATGACCGTGGAGGTGCGGGCCGAGGACGATCAGCTGCGTCTCACCGCGCAGGAGGTTTCTTCCCTGGACCGCGCCGCGGCGCGCGCGGTGAAGGGCCTGTGCATCGTCATCGAGGACGATGCGCCGCTTTCGCAGCTGCGCCGCATCCTCGCCGAGGCGCCCGCCGGGAAGCACCAGATCCGCCTCACCGCGCGGCTGCCCGACCGCGAGGTGGACCTGACCCTGGCGGAAGGCCGTACCCTCGGACCGCAGACCCTGGCGGCGCTGCGCAACCTCGCGGGAATCGTTTCCCTGCAGGAACTGTAATCACAACACGCTTGCCATTCCGCGCGGAAACGGGTATCACGCGCCCATCACTCACGCGGGCCTCGCGGGCGTGCCCATGCACGGTCGCTCCGGTGAAGGGGAACCTTCTCTCGGCCCGCGGACGTTTCAACCGGAAAAGCGAGGATATCATGGCGCTTCCGACCTTCTCGATGAGCCAGCTGATTCAGGCTGGCGTGCACTTCGGCCACAACACCCGCCGCTGGAACCCGAAGATGGCTCCGTTCCTCTTCGGCGTGCGCGACAACATCCACATCATCGACCTGCAGCAGTCCGTGCCGATGCTTTATCGCGCGATGCAGGCGGTGCAGCAGGTGGTGGCCGGCGGCGGCCGCGTTCTCTTCGTCGGCACCAAGCGCCAGGCGCAGGAGCCGATCGCCGACGCGGCGAAGCGCTGCGGCCAGTACTACGTCAACCACCGCTGGCTCGGCGGCATGCTGACCAACTGGAAGACCGTCTCCCAGTCGATCCGCCGCCTGCGCGAAATCGACCAGCGCATCGCCAACGGCGAGCTTCAGGGCCTGACCAAGCGCGAGCAGCTCAACCTCAACCGCGAGCGCGACAAGCTGGAACGCGCCCTCGGCGGCATCAAGGAAATGGGCGGCCTGCCGGACATCCTGTTCGTCATCGACACGATGAAGGAAAGCCTGGCGGTGCAGGAAGCCAAGAAGCTGGGCATTCCGGTGGTGGCGATCTGCGACAGCAATTCCGATCCGGACGACATCGACTTCCCGGTTCCCGGCAATGACGATGCGATCCGCGCCATCAACACCTACTGCGACCTGATCAGCGGCGCGGTGCTGGACGGCATCCAGGCCGAGCTCACCGCCGATGGCGTCGATATCGGCGAGGCCGTGGACGTTCTGGTCGAGGAGCCCGCAGGCGAGGCGGAAGCCCCCGTCGCCGCCGCGGAAGCCCCGGCCGAAGGCGAAGCCCTGCACTGAGGCTTCGAAGGTTCATATCCCTGGCCGCGGCGGTCCTCAACGGGCTGCCCGGCCATGGATTTTTTACGTGTCCACCGCGTTACATCCATCGTTAAGCAATCAAGGGATCGAGAATCATGGCCGCGATTACCGCCGCTCTCGTCAAGGAACTGCGTGAGAAGTCTGGCGCCGGGATGATGGACTGCAAGAAGGCCCTCACCGAAACCGACGGCGACATCGAAGCCGCCGTGGACTGGCTGCGCAAGAAGGGTCTTGCCGCCGCCGCCAAGAAGGCCGGCCGCGTCGCCGCCGAGGGCCTGGTCGGCATCGCCGCCGCGGGCACCAAGGCCGCGGTGGTGGAGGTCAACTCCGAAACCGACTTCGTCGCGCGCAACGAGATCTTCCAGGCCTATGTCGCCAAGGTGGCGAACTTCGCGCTCGAGGCCAAGGGCTGCGTCGATACCCTGGCCGCCATGCCCTATGGCGAGGCCAACCGCACCGTCGCCGAGCAGCTGACCGAGATGGTCGGCACCATCGGCGAGAACATGCGCCTGCGCCGCACCGCGTGCCTTGCGGTGGAGAAGGGCGTGGTCGCCTCCTACATGCATGCGCAGGTGGTGCCGGGCCTCGGCAAGATCGGCGTTCTGGTCGCCCTTGAGTCGGCCGGCGACGCCGGTGCGCTCGATGCTCTCGGCAAGCAGATCGCCATGCACGTCGCCGCGGCGAGCCCGCAGTTCCTCGACGTCTCCTCGGTGGATTCCGCGTCGCTTGCGCGCGAGCGCGACGTGCTCTCCGAGCAGGCCCGCACCTCCGGCAAGCCGGAGGAGATCATCGAAAAGATGGTCGATGGCCGCATCCGCAAGTACTACGAAGAGACCGTGCTGCTGGAGCAGATCTTCGTGGTCGACGGCGAGACCAAGATTTCCAAGGTGCTGGCCAATGCCGAGAAGCAGGTCGGCGCTCCGGTGAAGCTCACCGGCTTCGTCCGCATGTGCCTGGGCGAAGGCATCGAAAAGGAAGAGTCCGACTTCGCGGCGGAAGTCGCGGCAGCGGTCAAGGGCGCCTGAGGCGTCCGCTTTCCATCGCATCGAGGGGGGCCTTGCGGCCCCCCTTTTTTCAGCCGTTTATCGGTCCATCCCGTTGCCGCCGGGGGTGGATTCTCGTAAGACAGGCGGTCATAATCGTGTATCATCGCGCCGGGACGCCACCATCCCGTCGCGGCGTTCTGTATGTGTGTGTTCGGGGGATGTCATGACCGCGCAGCCGAAATTCCGTCGTATTCTGCTGAAATTGTCGGGCGAAGGCCTGATGGGCCAGCAGGAGTACGGCCTGGACGAACGCGTCGTCGAGCGTCTGGCCAAGGAAATCAAGGTGGCGCACGACGCCGGCCTGGAAATCTGCCTGGTGATCGGCGGCGGCAACATCTTTCGCGGCGTCACCGGGGCGACGCGCGGCATGGACCGCGCCACCGCCGACCACATGGGCATGCTCGCCACGGTGATCAACGCGCTCGCGGTGCAGGACGCGCTGGAGCGCGTCGGCATCTCCTGCCGCGTGCAGTCGGCGATTCCGATGTCGTCGGTGTGCGAGCCCTATATTCGCCGCCGCGCCATCCGCCACATGGAGAAGGGGCGGGTGGTGGTTTTCGCCGCGGGCACCGGCAACCCGTTTTTCACCACCGATACCGCCGCCGCCCTGCGCGCCGCGGAGATGAACTGCGACGTGCTGATGAAGGCGACGCAGGTGGACGGCGTCTATTCCGCCGATCCCAAGACCAATCCCGAGGCGGTGCGCTACGACCGGCTGACCTTCACCGAGGTGCTGGTCAAGGGGCTGAACGTCATGGACACCTCGGCGATCGCCCTGGCGCGGGAGAACAACATTCCGATCCTGGTCTTCTCCCTGCACGAGGAACGCTCTCTCGGGCGCGTGCTGGAAGGGGAGAAGGGTCTGTTTACGATCATTACGAGGGAGGACTGAGGCCATGTCCGCGGATGGATTTGATTTCGACGAGCTGATGCTCGATATCGAAGGCCGCATGGAGATGGCCGTGGAGGCCTTGAAGAAGGAACTGGCGGGGCTGCGCACCGGGCGCGCCTCGGTGGCCCTTCTCGAGCCGATCCAGGCCGAGGTCTACGGCGCGCTCACCCCCTTGAAGCAGGTGGGCAGCATCGGCGTGCCGGAGCCGCGCATGCTCTCCGTCCAGGTGTGGGACAAGGGTGCGGTCAAGGCGGTGGAGAAGGCGATCCGCGATTCCGGTCTCGGCCTCAATCCGGTGGTGGACGGCCAGACGGTGCGCGTGCCGATTCCGCCGCTCACCGAGGAGCGCCGCCGCGAGCTTTCCAAGATCGCGGGCAAGTATGCGGAGCAGAGCCGCGTCTCGGTGCGCAATGCGCGGCGCGACGGCATGGAGGCTCTGAAGAAGGCGGAGAAGGACGGCGCCGTCTCGAAGGATGACCACCACCAGTTCGGCGAGGACATCCAAAAGATGACGGATAAGACCATCAAGCAGGTGGACGACATCTTCGCCGCCAAAGAACAGGAAATCATGCAGGTTTGATGGTGGACAGGTCGGAGGCGCAAACCGTGCGCGCGCAGAACGGCTTGCCGCCGGCGCCGCGCCACGTCGCGATCATCATGGACGGCAACGGGCGCTGGGCGAAGGCCCGGCACCTGCCGCGCGCCGCCGGTCACCGCAAGGGGGTGGAGGCGGTGCGCGAGGTGGTGCGCGCCGCGGGCGAGCTCGGCGTTTCCTACCTCACCCTGTTCGGCTTCTCCTCGGAAAACTGGAAGCGCCCGGAGACCGAGGTGCGCGACCTCATGGGGCTGCTGCGGCTCTACCTGCGCCGCGAGGCGCGCGAACTGCACGGGCAGGGGGTCCGCCTCAGGATCATCGGCGACCGCACGCGGCTTGCGGCCGACATCCAGGAGCAGCTCGCCGAGGTGGAGGCGCTGACCGCGGCCAACACCGCGCTCACCTTGGTGATTGCGCTCAGCTACGGCGGCCGCGCGGAAATCGTCGAGGCGGCGCGCCGCCTCGCCGCCGAGGTGCGGGACGGCGCGCTTGCGCCGGAGGCGATCGACGAGGCGGCGTTCTCGGCGCGGCTGTTCGCGCCCGACATTCCCGACCCCGACCTTCTGATCCGCACCAGCGGCGAGCAGCGCATCAGCAACTTCCTGCTGTGGCAGCTGGCCTATACCGAGTTCGTGTTCGTCGAGACTCTGTGGCCGGACTTCGACCGGGCGGCCCTGCAGGCGGCGCTGGGCGAATACGGCCGGCGGGAAAGGCGATATGGTTCCATCTCCGCCTGAAGCCGCCAAAACCGGCGGATTGCCGGTCCGGATTCTGTCCTCGCTTCTGATGATCCCGGCGATGCTGGCGGTGATCTATGCGGGTGCGCCGGTGTTCGACGTGGCGATCGCCGCAGTGGCGGCGGCATTGATCTGGGAGTGGCAGGGCCTGCTGGCGCCGCGCGCCGGGCTGATGCGCGGCGTGGCGATCGCCGGTACGGTGGCGGCGGTGGCCGCCGCTGCTTTCGGCTGGGGCTACGGCCTCGCCTGTGCGGCCGTAGCGGCGATGGCGGTGGGCGTGCTGGCGCGGCGGCGCACCGGGGTAGACCTCGCGCTTTTGTGCCTCGGGCCGCTCTACGTGGCGGCGCCGTGCCTCGCGGTGCTCGCCCTGCGCCACGGCTATGGCTTTGGGGTCACCGCGGGGATGTTCGCCATGGTCTGGGCCACCGATATCGGAGGTTACGCCTTCGGGCGCGGCATCGGCGGGCCGAAGCTGGCGCCGCGGGTCAGCCCCAACAAGACCTGGGCGGGGCTCGCGGGCGGCATGGCCTGTTCCGCCGCGGCGGGCGCGATCCTGGCGGCGCTCGACGTTTTTCCCGGCGCGGGCGTGGCGGCGACAGCGCTTTTCGGCGCGGCGCTGGCGGTGGTGGCGCAGGCGGGCGACCTCTTCGAATCGGCGGTGAAGCGGCGCGTCGGAGCGAAGGATTCGAGCCGCCTGATT
>JBFWJB010000135.1:0-8026 GCA_050253435.1 Rhodospirillaceae bacterium | reverse complement strand
GCGAGGCCGGGTTCGCGGCCGCCGCAGAGTTCCAGGTAGACTTCGGCGAGCAGACGGGTATCGAGCAGAGCGCCGTGCAGGGTGCGGTGGGTATTGTCGATGCCAAAACGCTGGCACAGGGCATCGCGGTTGACGCGCGCGCCGGGGAATTTTTCCTGGGCGATGCGCAGGGTATCGATGGCGCGCTCATAGGGCAGGAGTTTAAGCCCGGCGCGTTTGAGTTCCATGTTGAGGAACTTCATGTCGAACGCGGCGTTGTGGATGACCAGCGGCGCGTCGCCGATGAATTTCAGAAAGTCGTCGGCGATTTCGTCGAACAGCGGCTTGTCGGAGAGGAACTCGGTGGTCAGGCCGTGGATGCGGCGAGCCTCCTCCGGCATGTCGCGCAGGGGGTTGACGTAGGCGTGATAGAAATTCTCGGTCGCCTGGTGATTGATCATTTCGACGCAGGCGATTTCGACGATGCGGTCGCCGGTTTCCGGGTCGAGGCCGGTGGTTTCCGTGTCGAGAGCGACTTCACGCATGGGATTTTCTCTGTTTCTTCAGGCCGCGAAGCACGGCGTTCCAGGCGGGGCGACGGCCGAGCCCGGTGGGGATGACGAGGTCGGCGCGGCGGCGTTTTTCCGCATCCGGAATCTGACGGGCGCGCACCGCGGCGAGGCGATCGCCGGTCATGCCGGGGCGACGCAGCACGCGCTGGGTCTGCAGCAGGCGCGGCGCGGAGACCACCCACACCGCATCGCAGCGGCGCTGGCCGCGAGTTTCGAAGAGGAGCGGGATGTCGAGAACGACGAGGCGGCGTTTTTCGCGGTATTGCCGCTGCATGAAGCGCTTTGCCTCTTCCTTTACGAGAGGATGAAGAATCGCCTCCAACACCTTCTGATCCTTAGCGTCCTTGAAAACGCGAGGTCCCAACAGGCGGCGGTCCACCGCGCCGGTTTCGTCGATCACGCCGGGGAAGCGCGCGGCGATGGCGGCGACCGCGCGGCCGCCCGCCGCGGTGAGGCGGTGCACCGCGGCGTCGGCGTCGTGCACCGGAACGCCGAGGCGGCGCAGCATTGCCGCCGTCGTGCTTTTGCCCATGGCGATGGAGCCGGTGAGTCCGATCACCCGCATGCCCGGCCTCAGGCGTTCATGCCGGAGAGGACGAAGGCGCGCAGATCCTCGGTGACCTCGGGCGTTGCGCCGAACCACTGGGAAAACCCGGCGCGCGCCTGGTGCAGCAGCATGCCGAGGCCGTCCACGGTGGTGAACCCGTACTGTTCCGCCGCGGCGAGCAGCGGAGTCTTGAGGGGCGCATAGACGATGTCGGCGACCACGGCGTCGGGCCGCAGCACCGAGAGGTCGAGCTCCAGCGCCGGGTGGCCGGTCATGCCGAGCGCGGTGGCGTTGACCATCAGGCCGACGTCGCCGGCGCGCGCGGTCCACATGCCGTCGGAGAGCGGCAGCGGGAGGATCGCCGCGGCGCGGTGGATGCGCAGGGATTCCGCGAGTTCCGCCGCCTTGTCCACGGTGCGGTTGAAGAGGAGGATTTCCGGCACCCCGGCATTGATCAGGGCGGCGCACACCGCGCGCGCCGCGCCGCCCGCGCCGATCACCGCGGCGGGGCGCTCCGGCGTCCACGCCGGGGCCTGCTGCTTGAGGTTGTCGAGAAAGCCCTGGGCATCGGTGTTGGTGCCGGTGATGGTGCCGTCGCTGGTGACGATCAGGGTGTTGACCGCGCCGATCTGCCGCGCCACCGCGGTAACGTGATGGATGAGCGGGATCACCGCGGTCTTGTGGGGGATGGTGACGTTGGCTCCGGAGAAACCCAGCGCCGGCAGCCCGGCCACCGCCTCCGCCAGGCGGTCCGGCGGCACCGCGAGCGGCACGTAGGCGCCGTCGATGCCGTGATGCGCCAGCCAATAGCCGTGCAGGCGCGGCGACTGCGAGTGATCGACCGGCCAGCCGATCACCCCGGCAAGACGGGTGGCGCCGGTGTGGGTGAGAATCCGAGGCGAATGGGTCATGACGGCAAAATCCCGATGCGGCGCAACCGCGCGAGCAGCGGCATCAGGGGCAGGCCCATGACGGTGGTGAGGTCGCCCTCGACGCGCGCGAAAAGTTGCGCTCCTCGTCCTTCGATACTGTAGCCACCCACCGCTTGCAAGGCTTCTCGCCCCGCGATTTTCAGATAGCCTTCGAGAAACTCATCGGAAAATTCCCGCATCGCGAGGCGCGCGGTGCGCGCCGCCGTCCAGGCGGGGCCGCGGCCCTTGACCAGGCAGAGGGCGGAGACCAGCACGTGGGTGCGCCCGCGCAGGCGCAAGAGCTGGCGCCGCAGCTCCGCAAGGTCGCCCGCCTTGTCGAACCACGCGCCCTCGAGATCGAGAATCTGGTCGCAGCCGAGCACCCACGCCTCGGGGTGGCGGGCCGCCACGGCGCGCGCCTTGGCCTCCGCCAGGGCCGTCGCCGCATCCGCCGCCGCACCGCCCGCGGCGCGCAGCCGCGCCTTCACCGCCGCCTCGTCGATATCCGCGGGTTCGACGGCATGCGGCACCCCGGCCTCGGCGAGCAGGCGGTGGCGCACCGCGCTGCCGGAGGCGAGAATGAAAGGGACCTCAGCCATCTTCGCCCCGGTTGGGGTAGCGGCTGCGGTAGAGTTCGATGATCGTCGCCGCCGCCTCCTCAATGGACCGCCGCGTCATGTCGATCACCGGCCAGCCGCGGCGCGCGAAAATCCGCCGCGCCTCGCCCACCTCTTCGGCAACGCTTTCCAGCCGGGCGTAGGCGGTGGTTTCCGCCTCGTTGAGCATGCGCAGGCGGTTCTGGCGGATCTCGGAGAGGCTTTTCGGCTCTCGCGTCAGGCCGATGATTACCGGGTTTTTCAAGGTGGCGAGCTGCTCCGGCAGGTCGATGCCGAGCACCATCGGCACGTTCGCCGCCTTGAAACCGCGGTTGGCGAGATAGGCGCAGGTCGGCGTCTTGGAGGTGCGGGAGACGCCCACCAGCACCACGTCGGCGGTTTCCAGGTCGTCCAGCGCCTGGCCGTCGTCGTGGCTGATGGTGTATTCGATCGCCTCCATGCGCTTGTAGTAGGCGGCGTCCAGCACGTGCTGCCCGCCGGGGCGGCCGGTAATGCCGCGGCCGAGAAGCGTGGTGAGGGTGGACATCACCGGGTCGAGCACCGCGATGCACGGCACGCCGAGGGCGTAGCAGCCGGTTTCCAGGGCGCGGCGCACCGTGCTGTCGACCACGGTGAACAGCACCAGCCCGGGGTCGTTGGAGACGCCGGCGAGAACGCGCTCCACCTGGCCCGGGGTGCGCACCAGATACCACAGGTGCTGGATCGGCCGCGCGTCGGAGAACTGGGCAAGGCAGGCGCGCGCCACCGTGGCCACCGTCTCGCCGGTGGAATCCGAAACCAGATGAACGTGGAATCCGCCGCTGCCGTCGAGCATGCCGCCCCCCTTGAGTTGCCGCATGCAGCCTACCCTGGATAACTCCATCGGACAATCTGGGGACAAGCTGTGGATGATTTTCCGGTTTTGCGGTTTCGCGGATTTACTGCCCGCACCCCTGATTCTCATCCACAGGATTTTCCCGCAGGCCCTTAGCCGCGCCACATTGGGTGAATCGCCGGGACAGAGGGCGCGGTGGCTTCCGCCTTATGCGGATTTTTCACAGTCTGTGGATAATCGTTATTATTGTTTATATTCAATGTGTTAGCTTATATTATCCATAGCCGTATGGGAATTTTTCCGCAAGGGAGGGGTTTTTTCCGTGAGGTTGGGGACGATTTTGTGGATGGTTCTGCATTCCCGCAATTCCCCCGCCCTACCACAACCAATATCTTTTTTATTCAAGGATTCATGTTTAGGTAAGAGAGCGACCGTACCCGGAGGACCCCGTTCCGTGACCCAGACCTTCTCGCCCGCCAAGAGCCGTTTGATCTCGGCATTCTCCGGTCCCGCCAAGGGATCTCCGCCGATCTGGCTGATGCGTCAGGCCGGGCGCTACCTCGCCGAATACCGCCAGGTGCGGGCGGAGGCAGGCTCCTTCCTTGATCTCTGCTATACGCCGAAGCTGGCGATGGAGGTGGCGCTGCAGCCCCTGCGCCGCTTCGACCTGGATGCGGCGATCCTGTTTTCCGACATTCTGGTGATTCCAGACGGCCTGGGGCAGACCGTGCGCTTCGACGAAGGCGTCGGCCCGGTGCTGATGCGCTTGGAAAAGACCGGCGATTTCGCCCGCCTGTCGCTGGGGCGGATGGAGCGCCACCTCGAGCCGGTGTACGAAACCGTCTCCCTGTTGCGCGATGCATTGCCCGCCGACAAGGCGCTGATCGGCTTTTCCGGCGCGCCGTGGACGCTCGCCACCTACATGATGGAAGGCCGCGGCAGCCGCGAATTCCAGATCGCCAAATACTGGGCGTATGCGCGGCCGGACGATTTCGACCGCCTGATCGGCGTGCTGGTGGAGGCGGTGGCGCTGCACCTCTCCGCCCAGGTCAAGGCCGGAGCCAACGTGCTGCAGATTTTCGACACCTGGGCCGGGGTGTTCGACGACTGGGGTTTTTCCACTTGGGTGGAAAAGCCGATCGCTGCGGTGATCCGCAAGGTCAAGGCGAAGCATCCGGAGATTCCCATCCTGGTGTTCGCGCGGGGCGCGGGCCTGCATCTGGATGGTTTTGCGGCGCGTATCGGCGCCGACGGTCTGGCGCTGGATTGGGGGGTGCCGCTCTCCTGGGGGCGCGACGTGCTGCAGAAACAAACCCTGATCCAGGGCAACCTCGACCCCGGCCTGCTGCGCCTCGGCGGTTCGGCGATGGAGCGTGCGGTCTCCGCCATTCTTGAGGCCTGGCGCGGGGGCCGGTTCATTTTCAACCTTGGCCATGGAATCCTGCCGGATACGCCGCCGCAGCACGTGGAGGCGATGGTCCGGCTGATTCGCAGCGAAGCGTGCGTGACGACATGACCCGAGTAGCCGTTGTTCTATGCAATCTCGGCGGCCCCGACTCTCTCGAGGCGGTGAAGCCGTTTCTGCTCAACCTGTTCGCCGATCCGGCGATTCTCACCATGCCCCAGCCGTTCCGCTGGCTGCTTGGGCGCTTCATCGTCTGGCGGCGGCTGGCGCCGGCGCGGCACAATTATTCCCTGATCGGCGGGGCCTCACCGCTTCTCGCGCAGACCAGGGATCAGGCGGAGGCGCTTTCCGCCCGTCTCGCCCTGCGGCGCGGCGACGTGGAATTCCGCTGCTTCGTGGCGATGCGCTACTGGCATCCGATGGCGAAAGAGGTGGTGAAGGAGGTGGCGGCCTGGAAGCCGGACCGGGTGGTGATGCTGCCGCTCTATCCGCAGTATTCCACCACCACCACCGGCTCCTCGCTTACCGACTGGAAAGCGGCGGCGGCACGGGCCGGGCTCGATTGCCCGCACGTGGCGCTGTGCTGCTATCCCCGGCTTTCCGGCTGGATTCACGCGGTGGCGGAAGGCGTTGAGCGCGAGCTTGCCAAGGTGTCGGACCCGGAGCGGGTGCGGGTGGTCTTTTCCGCCCACGGCCTGCCGAAGAGCATCGTCGATGCGGGGGATCCGTACCCCGCCCACATCGAAGCCTCGGTGGACGCGGTGGTGGAGGCTCTGCGCCGCCCCGGCCTCGACTGGGTGCTGTCGTATCAGAGCCGGGTCGGCCCGCAGGTGTGGATCGGCCCGGAAACCGAAGAGGTGATCGCCACGGCGGGCGCGGAGGGACGCCCCCTGGTGGTGGTGCCCATCGCCTTCGTCTCCGAGCATTCGGAAACCCTGGTCGAGCTCGATATCGACTATCGCGACCAGGCGCTCGCCGCGGGCGTGCCGGAATACTTCCGCGCGCCAACGGTGCAGTGCGCCGCTCCCTACATCGGCGGCCTCGCCGATCTCGTGGACTTTGCGGTGGATCTGCCCTGCGATGCGGGCCGATGGTTCTTCACCGGCGACGGCTGCCGCGGCGCCTGCCGCGCCGGGGCCGGCCACTGCCTGATGGATTGACCCGCGGATGCTCGATTTGTCCTATGGTGCGTATGTCTGGCTCAAGGCGGCGCATGTCGTCGTGGCGGTGACCTGGGTGGCCGGGCTGATCGCCTGGGGCGAGGTTTTCGCCCTGGCGCAGGAGGCGGGCGGCGGACCCTGCCTCTCCTGGTGCCGAAGCCTGATGAACCGCGTGGTCAACCCGGCGGCGGTCCTTGCGGTGGCCAGCGGCACGGTGCTGACCCTCACCTTCGGTGCAGAGATGGAGCCCTGGCTGCATGCCAAAATTCTCGCCGCGGCGATGCTTCTCGCCTACCATGCACGGCTGTTCGTGTGGTTCCGCGCCTTCGCGGCGGGGCGGCCGGTGCCGCCGGCTGTGGCATTTCGCCGCTTGAAGGTGTTTCCAATCGTCCTATTTGTCGGTATAGTCGTTTGTGTCGTGGTCCGGCCTTTTTAGGATCGGGGCGGAGTTTGGGATTTGACACTCCGCGATTGATTGGGTAAATGGGCCCTCCGTCAGCCGGTGGTGCGCCCGTTCGGCCCGCCGAACCTCCTTCGTGTTTCTCCCTCTCCGTAGTCTTTCGTGTGGACTCGCGTTCGATTCGAACGAGAGGTTTCTCAGCCCTCCGATCCATGAGTCGAAAATTCAGGCTGCGTACTTAAGCCATCAGGGGTCTCTATGCACCTACAGGAATTGAAAGGCAAATCCCCGGCGGAATTGCTGGAATTCGCTGAACAATTGAAAATCGAGAACGCCTCGACCCTGCGCAAGCAGGACATGATGTTCGCCATTCTCAAGCAGCTGGCGGAAAACGATACCGCCATCTACGGCGACGGGGTTCTCGAAATTCTTCAGGACGGTTTCGGTTTTCTGCGCTCGCCGGAGGCCAACTACCTTCCCGGTCCGGACGACATCTACGTGTCGCCTTCCCAGGTGCGGCGCTTCGGCCTGCGCACCGGCGATACGGTGGAAGGCGAGATCCGCGCGCCGAAGGAGGGCGAACGCTACTTCGCCCTGCTCAAGGTCAACAAGATCAACTTCGGCGAGCCGGACGAGGTGCGTCACCGCATCAACTTCGACAACCTCACGCCGCTCTACCCGGACCACCGCCTCCGCCTGGAAGTGGAAAACCCGGCGAAGACCAAGGAATACACCACCCGCGTCATCGATCTGATCTCGCCGCTCGGCAAGGGCCAGCGCGCGCTGATCGTCGCGCCGCCGCGCACCGGCAAGACGGTGATGCTGCAGAACATCGCCCACGCGATCTCGGCCAACCATCCGGAGGTCTACCTCATCGTGCTGCTCATCGACGAGCGGCCGGAGGAAGTGACCGACATGGCGCGCTCGGTGAAGGGCGAGGTGGTCAGCTCCACCTTCGACGAACCGGCCTCCCGCCACGTTCAGGTGGCGGAAATGGTGATCGAAAAGGCCAAGCGCCTGGTCGAGCACAAGCGCGACGTGGTGATCCTGCTCGACTCCATCACCCGCTTGGCGCGCGCCTACAACACCGTGGTGCCGAGCTCCGGCAAGGTGCTCACCGGTGGCGTGGACGCCAACGCCCTGCAGCGGCCGAAGCGCTTCTTCGGCGCGGCGCGCAACATCGAAGAGGGCGGCTCGCTCACCATCATCGCCACTGCGCTGATCGATACCGGCTCGCGCATGGACGAGGTGATCTTCGAAGAGTTCAAGGGCACCGGTAACTCGGAAATCATTCTCGACCGCAAGCTCACCGACAAGCGCACCTTCCCGGGTATTGACATCACCCGCTCCGGCACGCGCAAGGAAGAGCTCCTGGTCGAAAAGGGCACCCTGCAGAAAATGTGGGTGCTGCGCCGCGTGCTGATGCCCATGGGCGTTACCGACGCCATGGAGTTCCTCCTCGACAAACTGCGGCTGTCGAAGAACAACAACGACTTCTTCGATTCGATGAACAGCTAAAACGTTGCGGAGGGACCGAGTCCCACCGCACCACCCCAAAAGTTTTTGTTTTTCGCGCAGCGCGATAGAATCGTCAAGCGGCGTGTTGGTCGGTAGCCGCTAC
>JBFWJB010000134.1:0-8035 GCA_050253435.1 Rhodospirillaceae bacterium | reverse complement strand
CGCGCCGCCTCGACGTCCGCCTTGGACACCGGCACCAGCTTCATCGAGCCGGCCTTGCCGTGCTTGCACGCGGGCGTGCCGACGCCGGTCAGGCAGGCGATGCCCTGTTGGGTGTCCTCGGTAGCGGCGGCCCACACCGGCGCCTCGAACTTGCGCTCCACCTCGTCCTTGAGGAAGGCCTGGGTCGCCTTGTCCATGCTGTTCCACTTCTTCAGGGAGATCGCGGTCACCACGTCGTCCCAGCCGCCCATCGGCATCGGGTAGAGGACCTTGGAAACCTCGTGCCAACCGGAGGAATAGCCGGAGAGCGAGCCGGTCACGGCGCAGTCGATGACGCCGCGCTGCAACGCGCCCGGCACCTCGGAGAACGCCATGGTCACCGCCTCGGCGCCCGCGGCCTTGAGGAACTCGGCGGCCGAGCCGCCGCTGGAGCGCACCTTCAGGCCCTTGATGCCGGAAAGCCCCTTGATCTCGGCGTTGCAGAACAGCATCTGCGCCGGATAGGGCACCACCGCCAGAACCTTGGCGTTGAAGCGCTTGGCGAAGGCGTCGTCGAGCACCGGCTTATAGGCCATCGCCACCGCCTGCGCGGTCTTGGGGTCCTGGGCGAGCATCGGGATGTCGAGGCCCTCGACCTCCGGCGCGTCGGCCACCGTGTAGTCGGCCACCGTGGCGCCGATGTCGAACACGTTCTTCGCCAGGATGCGGTACACCTCGGCGCCCTTCAGGCCCATCTGGTCGAAGGTGGAGACGTCCACCTTGATCTTACCCTTGGAATCGGCGGGCAGGGTCTCGCCCCAGAAGGGCTTTTCGAACTGCTTGAACAGCACCAGGCCGCTCCAGCTGCCGACATAGGTCAGGCTGGTGCCCTTCATTTCGGCATGTGCCGCAGTCGAGCCGAGCAGCGCGGCGAGCGCCGCCGTCGTTACTACCTTGAAACCTCGCATGGGTGCCTCCTTGTTCTTTGGGCTGCGGAACCATCAAAACGAAATAGACTCGTTCTCCACCAGTCCGCCGAGGTCGTAGACGTCGGCATTGCGGATATCGGTAATCAACATGTGGCCCGGATCGTGGGTGATGGCGAAGGGGAGCCGGGCCGTCTCCAACACCGCCTGGGGCGTGACGCCGCACGCCCAGAAAACCGGAACCTCCCCCGCCGCCACCGGCACCGCGTCGCCGTAGTCGGGGGCCTGCAGGTCGGAAATCCCGATCGCCGCCGGGTCGCCGAAATGCACCGGCGCGCCGTGCGCCAGCGGCATGTGATCCGACAAACAGATCGCGCGGATCGCGTCGGCGGGCGCGAACGGGCGCATCGACATCACCAGCGGACCGGAGAAACGGCCGCGCGGCGTCGTCGGAATCGCAGTCTTGAACATCGGAACGTTGCAGCCGCAATCAATATGCCGCACCGAAAGGCCGGCATGCAGCAACGCGTGCTCGAACGAGAAGGAGCAACCGAGGGCGAACACCACCAGGTCGTCGCGCCACAGCGCGGCAATGTCGGTGACCCGGTCGGTGCAGCGGCCGTCGCGGTAGACGCGGTAGCCGCAGAGGTCGGTGCGGATGTCCAGGTCCTCGGCGACGCCGGGCATCCCCGCCTCGCCCGCGCGGGAAACCCCCAAGAGCGGGCAGGGTTTGGGGTTGGCGCGGCAGAAGGCGAGGAAATCGGCCGCGTATTCCCGCGGCAGGATCGCCAGGTTGGCCTGCATGAAGCCGTCCGCCATGCCCGCCGTCGGCGCGTCCACCGCGCCCGCGCGGATACGGGCGCGGACCTCGCGCGCGCTCATCGACCGAAGGGAAGAGGAATCGCCGGATGTCATCGCCCGTCTCCGCCTGGGTGTCGCGAAGTCGTCATGGTGACAAATGTTATTGATCGCGTCCAAACGCGAATCCTGATGGTTTCCCATCAGGATTGCCTATGGATTAGGCCGCGGCCCCGGGGTGCTCAATTGCTGTGCGATAAGCGAGGTCGGACACCGCACGCGGCAGCGCGGTATCCGCCGCATGCGGAAACGACGCGGTGAAGGTGAGCGACGGCAGCGCCACGGAAACCCGCAGCGGCACCAGAACGCCGCGGTCCAGCTCGCCCTGCACGATTTCCTGCGGCAGGGCGCACACGCCGATGCCGTCCACCGCCATGCGCACGATGGTGGCGATGGAGGAGCTGTTGTGGATGCGCGGCCGCACCTCGGCATCGCGGAACAGGGCGAGAATGTCCATGTTGGGGCGCGAATTGCGCGGGAAGGTGATCACCGGCACGCGCCGCATCTCCTCCAGGCCGAGGGGGCGGCCGTGCAGGCCGAGCCGCGGGCTGCCGACCCAGACCAGGGGATAGGTGCTCAAGGGCAGGTTCTCGATCTCCGGGCTGGCGATCGGCCCCATCAGGAAGGCGATGTCGATCTCCCGCGCGATCAGGCGGCGCGACAGATTGGCGGTGATGTCGATGTCGAGCTCGAGCGAGAGCGCCGGATACGCCTGGGCGAGGCGCTCGATCAGGCGCGGCAGCCAGGTGTGGACGATGGTCTCCACCACGCCGAGCACGATGGTGCCCTGAATCGCCGCGGGGTCGCCGACCTTGGCCAGCATCTCGCTTTTCAGCGCCAGCACCCGCTCGGCATAAGGCAACAGGTCGCGGCCCTTGGCGGTCAGCGTCACGGTGCGGGCGCTGCGCTCGAACAGGCGCACTCCGAGTTCCTCCTCGAGCGCGCGGATGCGCGCCGAGACCGAGGGCTGGGTGGTGTTGAGGCGGTCGGCGGCGAGGCGGAAGCCGCCGAGGCGCGCGATCCACAGGAACGTCTCGAGAGCGCGAAAGTCCATCTCCGTTGCGACCCGCCATGACTGGAAAACCGTGATGGATTGTACGGGCTTGACGGAAATAGGGAAAGCGGACTCTCGGCGCATGTGTTGCGCATCGGTCACAATGCGGAAGAAATGATACAATATAACATATCTTATTGTTGCCCTCGTCCGGCGCGGCGGGGTTAATGCGGGGGACGGTGTCCGCGAGGGGGTTTTCGCGGGTGAAAAGGGAATCCGGGACGGCGGGAAGGGGGCTCCACCCCCGCCGCAGCCGGAGCTGCCTCCGCAACCGTGAGCGGCGAGCGGGCGGGCCATGCGCCACTGGCGAAAGCCGGGAAGGCGGCCCGCGCCACGGCGACCCGCGAGCCGGGAGACCTGCCGTCGGCCATCGCTTTCTTCCGCGCGGAGGCGCGGGGGGACGGTTTCCGACCGTTGCGGTGCACGCATCCGCCGCGACGGGCGCTTTTTTTCCCGCGCGGCTCGACAAAACCACCATGCACGGGGCTCCCGCCCCGGACCGCGAGGGAAAAAACATGCGACACACCCACTCACGAACCTGGCTTTTCAGCGGCGCCGCAGGCGGCGCTCTCGCCCTTGCCGCGGCCTTGGCGCCGCAGGCCTGGGCGGACGACGCCCAGGACCTCGGCACCCTGGTGATCTCCGCCAACCGCACCGAAACGCCGCTCGATCAGGTCGGCAGCACGGTCACCGTGATCACCGCGGAAGACATCGAGAAGAAGCAGGCCGCCACCGCGCTCGACGTGTTGGAGGAAGTGCCCGGCTTCACCAACTACGGCTACGGCGGCCGCGGCACCGGCGGCAGCTTCTACCTGCGCGGCATCCCCGCCAAGGGCGTGCTGGTGCTGATCGACGGCGTCAACGCCGCCGACCCCTCCTCCACCCAGGTGCAGGCCGATCTCGCGCACCTGCAGGCCGACGACATCGAGCGCATCGAGGTGCTGCGCGGCAACCAGAGCACGCTCTACGGCTCCAGCGCCATCGGCGGCGTGATCTCGATCACCACCAAGTCGGGCAAGGGTGCGGGCAAGGCGATCACCGGCGTCGCCGGAGCCGAGTTCGGCACCACGCCCTCGATGCAGGCCTATTCCAACATCCGCGGCGAAATCGGCAAGATCTACTACGCCGCCGCGGTCTCCGGCCTCTCCAGTCACGGCATCGACAGCTCCGCCGGCGGCTGGACCGCCGCCGCCAACACCGGCGAGCATGACGGCACCACCACCCAGGCGGTGAATCTGCGCATCGGCTCCGACGTGGTGGAGGACATCGGCATCCTCGACAAGCTCAACCTCGAGGCGCTCGGCAGCTACAACCTCTCGACCCGCGAATACGACGGCTCCGCCACCGCCGACGGCGACAACAAGCTGCGCAGCACCGCCAAGACCGGCAAACTTTCCGCCACCGCCGACATGTTCGACGGCCTGCTGCGCAATGCGGTGTCGGCGTCGCAGTCGTTGAGCCGGCGCGACTACTACAACCCGCACAACACCCGCACCAACTTCTACGACGGCGAGATCACCAAGTACGAGTACCAGGGCACGCTGAAGCCGGTCGAGGATCACACCCTGGTCTTCGGCCTCGATCATGAGCGCCAGCACATGGTCTCCGCCACCACCACCAGCAGCTATCCGGCGAAGAGCGTCACCGACGACGGCGTCTTCGGCAACTACCAGGTCAGCCTGCTCGACGACACCCTGACGCTCACCGCAGGCGCGCGCCACGACGACCACGAAACCTTCGGCTCCAACACCACTTGGCGCACCACCGCGGGCTACCGCGTGCCGGTTACCGGCACCCGGCTGCACGCCAGCTACGGCACCGGCTTCCGCGCGCCCAGCCTGTTCGAGCTCTATGCCCCGACCTACGGCGATTCGACCCTGCGTCCGGAAAAGACCAGGGGCTACGACATCGGCGCCGAACAATCCTTCTTCGGCGACCGGCTGATCCTCGGCACCACCTTCTTCAACACCCGGATGAAGGATGCGATCATTTATGATTCCGGTGCGAATCAGTACAAAAACATCTCCTCGATGCGGGTCTTCGGTCTGGAAAACGAGGCGACGCTGCACGCCACCGACGAAATCTCGGTGACCGCAAGCCACACCTGGATGCAGGCGCGCGACAACAGCTCCGGCGCGGTGCCGGGGGCCAACCCGCACCACACGGGCAGCCTGCGCGTCAGCTATGCGCCCGCCGAGGTCAAGGGCCTCGACGCCTGGATGAAGGTCCGCGGCAGCACCTGGGGCTACAGCCAGTACCGCACCGGAAACAAATACACCGGCGGCTATGCGGTGTGGGATCTCGGCGCGACCTATGCGGTGAGCGAGGAGACGAGCGTCTATCTCCGCGTCGAGAACCTCTTCGACAAGACCTACAACACCACCGACTGGTACGGCGAACCGGGGATGACCGGCATCGCCGGGCTGCGCGTCAAGTTCTGACCCGCGGTCCCGCGGCGGCGGCAACGCCGCCGCGGATACACGGCGGAGGCAAGAAAAACCGCGGCGGCGGCCTTTCCCATAAAATAAATAATGTTATAACATTTCATTCTCTGTGAAAAACCCGCAGGCGAATACGTTCTAATGTTACATAACGATTGACAGGCTCCGCATCAGCCTGTACCACCGCTTCGACGGTGTCCGTGAGGTCTTTCCCGCGGATGAAAAGGGAATCCGGTGCGGCGCGCGCAGGCGCGCCAAGGCCGGAGCTGCCTCCGCAACTGTAAGCGGCGAGCGCCCGGACCGAGAAAGCCACTGGCGTGGAAAGCCGCGCCGGGAAGGCGGTCCGCGAACGCATTGACCCGCAAGCCAGGAGACCTGCCGTCGGACGTCGCTTTCTTTCGTGCGGAGGTGCGGGGGGACGGTTTCCGACCGTTGCGGTGACGTATCTGCCGCGGCGGGGCGACTCTCTCCTTCCCCCCACGGCATCGACGACACAACCGGCGCGCGGCGACGGAGGCCCGCGCTCAGGGGGAAACGATGCGACACGCCAACGGACTCATTCCATTTCACCTCGGCGCCGGGCTGCTCGCCCTGGCCGCCGCCGCGCCCGCCTTGGCCGACGAGGCGCAGGACCTCGGCAAGCTGGTGATCTCCGCCGACCGCACCGCGACGCCGGTGGCGCAGACCGGCAGCACCGTCACCGTGATCACCGCCGAGGACATCGCCAAGAAGCAGGCGGTCACCGCGCTCGACGTGATCCGCGAGGTGCCGGGCATCTCCAGCTACGGCAACGGCGGCATGGGCAAGCTGACCAGCCTCTCCATCCGCGGCATGGGCGACGCCTACATCAAGATTCTCGTCGACGGCATGGACGTCAGCGACGTTTCGGGGGCCGCCTCCAGCTACGACCTCACCCACCTGCTCGCCGACGACATCGAGCGCATCGAGGTGCTGCGCGGCAACCAGAGCACGCTCTACGGCTCCAGCGCCATCGGCGGCGTGATCTCGATCACCACCAAGTCGGGCAAGGGTTCGGGCAAGGCGATCGGCGGCGACGGCGGCTTCGAATGGGGCAGCTACGGCACCGCGCGGGGCCATGTCAATGCGCGCGGCGAAAGCGGCGGCGTCTATTACAGCGCCGGGCTTTCCGGCCTCACCACCCAGGGCTTCGACGTTTCCCCGATCGGCACCGACACCGGCGAAAGCGACGGTTACAAAAACCGTTCCGCCAACCTGCGCGTCGGCTCCGACCTGATCACCGACCTCGGCATTCTCGACCGCCTCAACGTCGAGGCGCTGGGCAGCACCATCGAGGCGCACACCGAATACGACGGCAACGCCACCAGCGACAACGACCGCGACATCCGCTCGGTGCAGCGCTCGGGCAAGGTCTCGGTCTCCGCCGACCTGTTCGACGGCCTGCTCGCCAACACCGTCTCGGCGGCGCAAAGCCGGATACGGCGCGACTACTACACCAACGAGAAGCGCAACAACTACTTCGACAGCGAGATCACCAAGTACGAATACACCGGCACGCTGAAGCCCCTGGACCACCACACCGTGGTCTTCGGCGCCGACCACGAACGCCAGCACATGCAGACCTACAGCGTGTCTCCGCAGGAGATCACCAACGACGGCTATTTCGCCAACTACCAGATCGGCCTGCTCGACGACACCCTGACTCTCACCGCGGGCGCCCGCCAGGACGACCACTCCGCCTTCGGCGACACCACCACCCACCGCGCCACCGCGGCCTACCGCATCCCCGACTGGGGCACCCGGCTGCACGCCAGCTACGGCACCGGCTTCCGCGCGCCCAGCCTCTATCAGCTCTACGAACCCACCTACGGCAACCCCAACCTCAAGGCGGAGGAAAGCCGGGGCTACGACATCGGCGTCGAACAAAGCTTCCTCGACGACCGCCTGGTCATCGACACCACCTTCTTCAACACCCGGCTGAACAACGCCATCACCTACGACTTCGCCACCAGCAAGTACGCGCAGACCGCCTCGGCCCGGGTGTTCGGTCAGGAGACCAGCGTCACCGCCCAGGTCAGCGACGAGGTTTCGGTGACCGCCGGGCACACCTGGATGCAGGCGCGCGACAACACCACCGGCCAGGTTCTGGCGACGCGCCCGCACCACCAGGGCAACCTCCGCGTTTCCTATGCGCCGGAGGAGGTGAAGGGCCTCGACACCTGGGCGAAGGCGCGCTTCGCCACCTGGAGTTACGATTCCGCCAACGCCAGCAGCAAGCCCTTCGTCGGCGGCTACACCGTGGTCGACATCGGCGCATCCTATGCGATCACCGACTGGGCGAACGTCTACGGCCGGATCGAGAACATCGCCGACAAGGACTACCACACCAAAGGCTGGTACGCGGAAAGCGGCCGCGCCGGCTATGTCGGCATGCGGATGAAGTTCTGAACCGCTTCCCGCCCCCGATCCGCCGGGCTTGCGCGGCGCGGCGGATCGGGGGTATCACGGAAGCCCTTCAAGCCGCTTCCGGAATCCGCCATGAGCATCGAGTCCGCCAAGGCCTTCCTCGCCGAAAAGGCCCCCGACCTCGCCGTCGTCGAACTGCCGCAGAGCACCGCCACGGTGGAGCTGGCCGCCGCCGGCTTCGGCGTCGAACCGGCGCGCATCGCGAAAACCCTGTCGCTCAAGGTGGACGGCAAGGCGCTGCTGGTGGTCGCCTGCGGCACCGCCCGGCTCGACAACAAGAAGGCCAAAGCCGCCTTCGGCGGCAAGGCGCGCATGCTCTCCGCCGAGGAAGT
>JBFWJB010000133.1:0-8133 GCA_050253435.1 Rhodospirillaceae bacterium | reverse complement strand
CGCCTTGGCGCCGCGCACCGCGGCGTCGGCGTCGCGGAAGGCATTGGTGCGGTTGTCAACTTCGCTCTGGGTGATGTTGCCGGTCTGCGAAAGCTTCTTCGCCCGGTCGAGTTCGCGCCGGGTGTAGGCGAGGCGCGCCTCGGCAGAGGCGAGCGCGGCGGAGGCACGGTCGGACTCCGCGGCGAAGGGCGCGGGGTCGAGGCGCACCAGCACGTCGCCCTTGTTCACCAGGCCGCCCTCGCGGAACGACACGGAAAGAACCTGTCCGGCGACGCGGGGGCGCAGGGAGACGCGGTCCACCGCTTCGAGGCGGCCGGAAAAATCCACCCACGGCACGATCGCGCGGGATTCCACCTTCGCCACCGAAACCGGCACCGCGGGCGGCTGCGCCTGCGCCTCTGCGGCGCGGGCGGGGGGAGTGTTGGACTCGACGACGGCGGCTGCGCCGCCGCCAAGCAGCGCCGCGCCCGCGAGCGCAAAGAAAACCGTCTTGCCGGAAATGCGCATGGCACGCTCCCATATTTATACCGAACGGTACAAATATGGGCCTGGACACCACGCTGTCAACAGACTATTTTTACCGAAAGATACAAAAGTCAAGGAGGAGCGAAAAATGGCGATGGGCAGGCCTCGCGCGTTCTGCGTCGAGAAGGCCCTGGACGCCGCGCTGGAAGTGTTCTGGCGCAAAGGGTTCGACGGCGCTTCGCTGACCGATCTGACCCAGGCGATGGGAATCAACCGGCCCAGCCTTTATGCCGCCTTCGGCAACAAGGAAGACCTCTTCCGCAAGGCTCTCGACCGCTACGTCAACGTCAAGGTCGCCTACCTCGCCGAAGCCCTCGCCGCGCCCGACGCCTACAGCCTCGCCGAAAAGCTTTTGATGGGCGCCGCGGCGATGATGACCGACCCGACGCACCCGGTCGGTTGCCTCGCCGTCAAGGGGCTCGCCACCTGCACCGAACAGTCGGCCTCGGTGAAGGCGGAAATCGAGAAAATCCGCATCGACTACGAGGCGGCGATGCTCAAGCGCCTCGCCGCGGCGCGCGACGCCGGACAGATTCCCGCCGACGCCGACCTGCCGTCGCTGATGCGTTACCTCACCACCGTGGTCCAGGGCATGGCGATCCAGGCTTCCTCCGGCGCCGGGCGCGCCGAACTGGAAGCCGTCGCCCGGACCGCTCTGACCGCCTGGCCCGCCAAGCCCGCCTGAAGTCGCGGCGGGGCTGCCGCCCCGCGCCCCGCCCGGAGGGCCGCGGGCCCTCCGGACCTCCCCTCGGTTTTGCGCGTAGCGCCATAAGACTATCACGCCGCGTGACGGTTGATAGCCGCTACGCGGCAAAAACAAGTTATGGGGTCAAGGGGCCTCCCGGCCCCTTGCGGGTCCGGGCAGGGCCCGGCCTGGTTTTTCCCACGTCCCCTCTTGCCAAGCCGGGCGGGGAGCGGTAGGGGCATGGGGCAAGCCGGGGAGGCCTCATGGACATCGTCATCGCCGCCAGCAAGGCCGACCGCGCCGCGTGTTTGCGATTGCGGCATCTGGTGTTCGTGGAGGAGCAGGGGGTTTCCGAGGCGATCGAGTTCGACGGTCTGGACGACGCGTGCGTGCACGTTCTGGCGCGGGAAGGCGGCGAGCCGGTGGCCACGGCGCGCATCAAGTATCTGGACGGCGTGGCGAAGATTCAGCGCGTCTGCGTGATCGCGCCCCGGCGCGGCACCGGCGCGGGGGCGGCGGTGATGGACTTCGTGCTGGCGGAGGTCCGCCGCAGCGGCCGGGCGAAAACCGCGCGCCTGGGCGCGCAGGTGCATGCCCTGGGGTTCTACCTCGGGCTCGGCTTCGCCGTGGTGGGCGAGGAATACCTGGAGGCGGGGATTCCGCACCGCGACATGGAGCTTCCCCTCTGAGGGGGCCAATCGGCGATTAATTTCCCCGGAATCGGACTCAACCGTGGCCTTTGCCGCACGTTCGGCCCATGATTTGGTATGCTATTTTTAAGGCAGGCGTATCCATGCCTCGCCTGTGATTTTGTTTTGCGATGTTTCGAGAGGCATTCCGTGGCTATCCGGCTTCAGCGTATCCCTCTGCTCAACCGCCTGACGGCGAAGGCCGGGCGGGAGGCGGAGGCCGCCCCCGATTCCTCCGATGACGAGGTCCACCGCATAGGCCTGGTGGTTCTGTCGATCCTGGCGGTGATGGTGGGCACCATAACCGGCCTCGGCGCGGTGGCGTTCCGCGCGCTCATCGGGCTGATCCACAACGTCTTCTTCCTCGGCGAGTGGGCCGTGCACTACGACGCCAACCTGTTCACCCCAACGAGCCCGTGGGGGATGGGGGTGATTCTGGTGCCGGTGGCGGGGGCGATCATCGTCACCTTCCTGGTGTCCACCTTCGCGCCGGAGGCGAAGGGCCACGGCGTGCCCGAGGTGATGGATGCGATCTACTACAAGGGCGGCATCATCCGCCCGGTGGTGGCGGTGGTGAAATCGCTGAGTTCCGCCTTCGCCATCGGCAGCGGCGCGGCGGTGGGGCGCGAGGGCCCGATCATCCAGATCGGCGCGGCGCTCGGCTCCACGCTTGGGCAGATCGTGCACATGCCGCCGGGGGAACGCATCATCCTGGTCGCCGCCGGCGCGGGCGCGGGCATCGCCTCCACCTTCAACACGCCGCTCGGCGGGGTGATGTTCGCCATCGAGCTGATGATGCCGGAGATCAGCGCCCGCACCTTCCTGCCGGTGGCGGTGGCCACCGGCACCGCCACCTTCATCGGGCGGTTCTTCTTCGGCGACATGCCCGCCTTCTCGGTGCCGGAGCTCACCCCCATCGGCACCGACGGCGCCGCGGTTCTGCTGCTCTGCCTCTACGCCGTGCTCGGCGGCATCACCGGCATCGCCGCCGCCGGGTTCGTGCGCGGCCTGCACATGGCGGAAGACCTGTTCGACCGCATCAAGGGCCGCTACACCCGCCACATCCTCGGCATGGCGCTGGTCGGCGTGATGATCTATCTGCTGCAGGTCGGCTTCGGCCACTACTTCGTCGAGGGCGTCGGCTATTCCACCATCCAGGCGATCCTGCTCGGCAACCTGTCCGGCATGGGGCTCATGCTGCTGCTGTTCCTCTGCAAGATGGCGGCGACGTCGCTCAGCCTCGGCTCCGGCTCCTCCGGCGGCATCTTTTCGCCCTCGCTGTTCATGGGCGCGACCATCGGCGGCGCCTTCGCCGCCGGGGTCTCCCTGCTCGGGCTGCCATTCGCGGTCAACGTGCCCGCCTTCGCCATGGTCGGCATGGGGGCGATGGTGGGCGGCGGCACCGGCGCGGCGATGACCGCGGTGACGATGATCTTCGAGATGACGCTCGACTACGGCATCGTTTTGCCCTTGATCCTCGCGGTGGCGGTGAGCGTCGGGGTGCGCCGCCTGCTCTCGCCGGAAAACATCTACACGCTGAAGCTGGTGCGGCGCGGCCGGGTGATGCCCAAGGCGCTGCACGCCAACATGTTCCTGGTGCGCCGCGCCAAGGAGGTGATGGATACCGACCTCCTGGTCGTTGCCGCGGATATGCGGCTGGAGGATTTCCTCGCGGCGCATGCGGACTACGCCGGGCGGATGTGCCATGTGGCGGTGGCGGAGAACAACCGCATCCTCGGGGCGATCCGCTTCAACATGGCGCTGCCGCACGAATCGGCGCAGCACCTGCCGGGCCTCGCCATGCGCGACATCGCCACCCGCAAGTTCACCCTGGTGCACGAGGACGACATCGCCTTCGACGTGATCCGCCGGATGTGGCGCAAGCAGGCGGTGATGGCGCTGGTGGTGCGTAAGCACGGCACCGCGCAGCCCGACGACCTGGTCGGCGTGATCACCAAGGAGCACGTGGCGGATTCGGTGGCCAACAGCGTCTCGGTCTACCCCACCTGAGCGCGGCGGAAGCGGTCGAGCCAGTACCCGGCGGAGAGCGCGCGCAGCACCGCCTCCCGCCGCTCGCCGCCGCCGAGAGACTCCTGCCACGCCTGCAGGTTGGCGGGCGTGACCTCTCCCCAGTCCGAGACGATCGCCACCGGCAGCCCCGCATACAATGCATCCAGCGGCGAGCGCTTGACGATAACGATGGCGCCCATCAGCAGCGCCTCCCAGGTGCGGTAGCAGTCGAGTCCCTTGCCGTGAGGACTGACGACGAAGGCATGCCGCGCATAGGCCTTCATCAGGTCGAGCACCGGCATCGTCTGTTCCGCGAAAACCACGCAGGGGTTCCCCGCAAGGCGGTTGCGGATGTCGGTCCGCGTTTCCCCGAACTTGCGGTTCGCCGCGGTATCGTTGAGGTGAAAGTCGGCAAAGGCGAGCGTGGGCCGCTCGCAGGCGGGGCGCATCTCGGCCAGCAGGCGCTCCATCGCCGCCTCGAACGGCGCCGGATGCGTCTTGTAGGCCGGGGTCAGCGGACCGAAGTGCAGGTCGTAGCGGCGAGCATAGGGCAAACCGATCGGAATGCCCTCGATCAGGTCCGCGTGGGCCGTGCCGTCGAAATTGGTGCTGAACCAGCGCAGCACCTTGCCGCTCGCCGCCACCGCGTCCGCCCCTTCCGCGCAGTCGCCGGGGACGCTGCGGTCCGACTGCGAGGTGAACAGCACCACCGGCCCTTCCAGCCGCGGCAGAACCTCGCGCGCGAATCGGAGAAGATCGAAGGGACGCACCCAGGCGGTCTCCCCCGGCCGCAGGCCGAGGTAGCGCTGCGGCGCCATCAGGTCCCGCCCGTCGCGGCCCCACATTACATAGGGCAGGCCGCCGTTACCGGGGCAGTGCTGCGGCAGGGAGCGGTGGCAAAGATAGCGCGTGGCGAGCAGGCGCTGATCCGGCGGCACCACGCCCAGGCGTTCGTAGGCTTCGTCGCACGCCACCCGCCACAGGAACGCCGACCAGTCGCACCAGCGATCCGGCCAGAAATTCACACCATCGGACTTGAGCCTCACCGCATTCCCCATCGGGACCGCCCCGGCGCGATCCTCTCCCCGCCTTCGGCATCTGTCAACTCGGCGCGGCATCTGGACTCCGCGCCCGCCCGATCTCACATCTTCCTGCGGAAACCGGAGACGAAACAATGACCGAAACCATCCACGTCGTCTGCCCGCATTGCGACGCGGTCAACCGCGCGCCGACGGCAAAACTCACCCCCGGCGCGCACGGCAAGTGCGGCAGCTGCGGCAAGCCCTTGTTCGAAGGGCGCCCGGTGGAGCTTTCCGCCGCGCGCTTCGAAAAGCACCTGGCGGGGAGCGGCCTGCCGCTGCTCGTCGATTTCTGGGCCACCTGGTGCGGCCCCTGCCGGATGATGGCGCCGATGTTCGCGCAGGCGGCGCAAAACCTGGAGCCGCGCGCCCGCCTGGTGAAGGTGGAGACCGAGGCGGAGCCCGCGCTCGCGGCGCGTTACGGCATCCAGTCGATCCCCACCCTCGTCCTCTTCGACAGCGGACGGGAGATCGCCCGCATAAGCGGTGCGATGGACGCGCGCGCCATCGCCGATTGGTTCAACCGCCACGCCTGAAAAAACCGTGTTTTTACGAAATTGCTTGTGCTTTGCCGTAAACTGTGCGCATCTCAGCGCATCGAAACGCCGTGCGTAGACGGAGCGCGGATCGCGCATTCCTCGGCGGCGTTTTCTCTGGATGTGCCGCGCCGCATACGGTTTGCCGCCATCGAGTGGTCCCCAGAAGGGACGCCATAAGGCAGCGGATCTACGCCAGCTTCCTCCTAATTCACTCCGCCGTACCCGGCCTGATTTGTGCCGGAGACCGGCGATGACAACGGTACTTGACGACTTGACACGATTTTCCGAGCTCGGCCTGACCGAGCCTCTCCTCCGCGCAATAGGCGCGGAAGGCTACACAACCCCCACCCCCATCCAGGCGGGCGCAATCCCGCCGCTTCTCTCCGGCCGCGACGTAGTGGGCATCGCCCAGACCGGCACCGGCAAGACCGCAGCCTTCGTGCTGCCGATGCTGCAGGCGCTCTCCGCCCTGCCGCGCCGCGCCATGCCGGGAGAACCGCGCGCCCTCATCGTCGCGCCGACGCGTGAACTTGCGGCGCAGATCGACGCCTGCGTACAGAGCTACGGGCGCTTCCTGCACCTCAGCTCCACGGTGATCTTCGGCGGCGTCTCGGCGAAGCCGCAGCTCGCGGCGCTGCGCCGCGGCCCCGACATCGTGGTCGCCACCCCCGGGCGGCTGCTCGACCACATGGGCACCGGCGCGATCCGGCTTTCCTCCGTCATCTGGGCGGTGCTCGACGAGGCCGACCAGATGCTCGACCTCGGCTTCATGCCCGCGATCCGCCGGATCATGGCCAAGGTGCCGAAGGCGCGGCGCACCGCGCTCTTCTCCGCCACCATGCCCGCGCCGATCCGCACCCTGGCGCAGGAATTCCTGCACGACCCGCAGGAGGTGAGCGTCACCCCCGCAGCGCGCCCGGCGGACCTGGTGACGCAGACCGCGATCCGCGTGCCCGCGGCGGAAAAGCGCGCCGCCCTGGTGGGCATCCTGCGTGATAAGGCGATGACCTCGGCGATCGTCTTCACCCGCACCAAGCACGGCGCCGACCGGGTGGCCCGCCACCTCGCCCAGGCGGGACTTGCGGCGGGGGCGATCCACGGCAACAAGAGCCAGTCCCAGCGCGAACGCACGCTGCGCGATTTCAAGAGCGGCGCCATCGCCATCCTGGTCGCCACCGACATCGCGGCGCGCGGCCTCGACATCGAAGGCGTCTCCCACGTCGTCAATTTCGAGCTGCCCAACGTGCCGGAATCCTACGTGCACCGCATCGGACGCACCGCGCGCGCCGGGGCCTCCGGCATCGCCGTGTCGCTGTGCGACGACGCCGAACGTCCGCTGTTGCGCGACATCGAAAAACTGATCAAGCGCACCCTGATCGACTGGCCCGACGAGTCCAAGCGCCGGGCCTCCCAGCCGAGCGAGCGGCCGAAGGCCGCCGCCACGCCTGCAAAATCCAAGAGCGGCGCGCGCCGCCGCCACGGCCCGCGGCCGGTTTCCCGCGCCGCCTGAACGAATTCCCCCGCCCGGAGAGGCCGGACGGGGGTGGGACGACAACCTTTTACTGATGAAATGGATCAAGAAAATGCCAAAGGGAACCGTGAAGTGGTTTAACGCCCAGAAGGGCTATGGTTTCATTCAGCCGGAAGACGGCTCCGCCGATGTGTTCGTGCACATCAGCGCCGTCGAGCGCGCCGGTCTCTCCACCCTCAACGAGGGCCAGGTGCTGAGCTTCGAGCTGCAGCGCGACCCGCGCAAGGGCAAGACCTCCGCCGCGAACCTCGTGGTCGAGTAAGCCCAGGCGAAAGCCGCCGAAACGCGAACGCCGCGCCGGGGTATCCCTCGGCGCGGCGTTTTTCGTCTACGCCACCAGTTCGTAACGCGCACCGCCGCAGCCGCACACCGGGCAGGCGTCCGGCGCATCGCCGATCACCGTGTGGCCGCACACCGGGCAGATGCGCACCGCCGGGGCATCCAGGTCATGCCCCGCCTTCACCGCCTCCATCGCCTGGCCGAACAGGCCGAAGTGAATCTTCTCCACCTGCATCGCGTTGTCCATCGAACGGGCGGCCCGCTTCTCCCCCTCGGCCTCGGCCTCCGCCACCATCGGCGGATACATCTCGGTGAACTCGTGCTCCTCGCCGGACAGCGCCTCGGCAAGGTTGGCCGCGGTGTCCTTCACCCCGTGCATCGCCTTGAGATGGGTCAGCGCATGAATCGTCTCCGCCGCCGCCACGCCGCGCAACAGCCGCGCCACGCCCGGCAACCCCTCCGCATCCGCCTGCGCGGCATAGGCCAGATAGCGGCGGTTCGCCTGGCTCTCACCGGCAAACGCCTCCTGCAAATTCTCGATGGTGCTCACAGTCCGATCCCTCTTGCTGAACAGCAGCCGCGCAAGCCCCCGCGCAGCCGAAAACGCCCCGCCGGAAGGGTACACCACCCCGTCGCCGCCACGCCAGCAAACCTGCGAATTGGATCTAGAAAAATCAAAGGGGCTGTCCTAGCTAAGGGCTCTGATTGAGCTAGGATGGCAGGATGTACGAACGGCGAAGCCGGCTAAGCAAAGGGAAGCGAGACCATCTGCTGGAGCACTTTGTTGCCGGGACGA
>JBFWJB010000132.1:0-8166 GCA_050253435.1 Rhodospirillaceae bacterium | reverse complement strand
CCATGGTCTGGGCCACCGATATCGGAGGTTACGCCTTCGGGCGCGGCATTGGCGGGCCGAAGCTGGCGCCGCGGGTCAGCCCCAACAAGACCTGGGCGGGGCTCGCGGGCGGCATGGCCTGTTCCGCCGCGGCGGGCGCGATCCTGGCGGCGCTCGACATTTTTCCCGGCGCAGGCGTGGCGGCGACAGCACTTTTCGGCGCGGCGCTGGCGGTGGTGGCGCAGGCGGGCGACCTCTTCGAATCGGCGGTGAAGCGGCGCGTCGGAGCGAAGGATTCGAGCCGCCTGATTCCCGGCCACGGCGGCCTTTTGGATCGTGTGGACGGCGTGATGACGGCGGCTCCGGCCGCCTTGTGGGTGTTCGGAATGATGCGCGACATGGGAGCGATGGGATGACGGCGGAACCCAGGCGGGTTTCGGTGCTGGGCGCGACCGGGTCCATCGGCTCGAGCGCGCTCGACCTTCTGACGCGCGCTCCCGAGGCGTTCGCCGTCGAGGTGCTGACCGCGCACAGCCGCGTCGATGCGCTGGTCGCCGCGGCGAAACGCGTCCGCCCCGCGGTGGCGGTGATCGGCCGGGAGGATCTCTACGCGCCGCTCAAGGAAGGGCTCGCCGGCACCGGCATCGCCGCGGCGGCGGGCAAGGCGGCGCTGATCGAAGCGGCCTCCCGCCCGGTGGATTGGGCGATCGGCGGCATCGTCGGCGCGGCGGGGCTGGAGCCGACTCTCACGGCGGCGCGCCATGCCAAGGTGCTGGCGCTCGCCAACAAGGAATGCCTGGTCTGCGCCGGGGAGATCTTCAAGGCGGAGGTGGCGCGCTGCGGCACGACCTTGATTCCGGTGGATTCCGAGCACAGCGCAATCTTCCAGGCCCTCGCCGGGGAGGAGGCGGCCTGCATCGAGCGGATCATCCTCACCGCCTCGGGCGGACCGTTTTCCATGCTTACACGCGCCGAGATGGCCGACGTGTCGCCGCGCCAGGCGGTGAAGCACCCGAAATGGAGCATGGGCGCGAAAATCTCCGTGGACTCCGCGACGATGATGAACAAGGGCCTGGAGGTGATCGAGGCCTTCCACCTGTTCGACATGCCGGAGGACCGCATCGAGGTGGTGATCCACCCGCAGTCGGTGATCCATTCGATGGTGGAGTTCTGCGACGGCGCGGTGCTGGCGCAGATGGGCGCGCCCGACATGCGCACGCCGATCGCGGTGTCGCTGGCCTGGCCCGCGCGGATGAAAACGCCGGTGCGGCGGCTGGATTTCGCCACCCTCGGGGCGCTCACCTTCGCGCCGCCGGATGCGGAGAAGTTTCCCTGCCTGGCGCTCGCCCGCCAGGCCTTGCGGAGCGGCGGGCCGTTTCCTACTCTCTTGAACGCGGCCAACGAGGTCGCGGTACAGGCCTTCCTGCGCCGGGAGATCGGTTTTCTGGATATTCCCGAAGTCGTCGAGGCGGTGCTGGGCGGGCCCGGCGTCGCCGCGCCGCGCAGCCTGGAAGATGTCCTTGCCGTAGACGCGCACGCGCGGCGGGCGGCGGTCCTGGCGATCCGGGACCTGGACCGTGTCGCCGTGGCGCAGCGCGCCGTGAACAGGACAGGGAACATCTGATGGCGTACCAGGGCTTGGCCTTTCTCTTCGTGCTCTCCGGCGTGGTCTTCGTCCACGAACTCGGCCACTTTCTGGTGGCGCGCTGGTGCGGCGTGCGGGTTCTGGCGTTTTCCATCGGTTTCGGGCGGGAGCTGTTCGGCTTCAGCGACCGGCACGGCACGCGCTGGAAGTTCTGCCTGGTGCCGCTCGGCGGCTATGTCCGCATGCTGGGGGATGCGGACGAGACCAGCGGCAAGGCCGACCACAGCCAGATCGTCACCGAAGACGACCGCCGCCACGCCTTCCCGACGCAGCCGGTGGCCAAGCGCATCGCCATCGTCGCGGCGGGGCCGCTCTCCAACGTGATCTTCGCGATTCTCGTCTATGCCGCGGTGTTCATGGCGGTCGGCCAGCCGTTCACCGCGCCGACGGTGGGCCGCGTGCTGCCCGGCTCAGCGGCGGAGGCGGCGGGAATCCTGCCCGGCGACCGCTTCGTCGAAATCGACGGGCGGCAGATCTCCCGCTTCGAGCAGGTGCGCGTGATGACGCAGCTCTCCATCGACCGCGCGATGCGGGTGCGGGTGGCGCGCGCGAGCGGGGAGGTGACGCTTTCGGTTTCGCCGCGCATCGTCGAGCGCACCGACCGCTTCGGCTCGGTGGAGCGCATCCCGATGATGGGCGTGCTGTCCAGCGGCGAGACCGTGCTGCAGCGCCAAGGGCCGGTTTCCGCCCTGGTTTCGGCGACGCAGATGACCGGGGGCATGGTGCGCGACACCTTCGTCGCAATCTCCCAAATGGTGCGCGGGGTGCGCGGCGCCGACGAGATCGGCGGACCGATCCGTATCGCCGAAGTTTCGGCGGAAGCGGCGAAAGCCGGGCTGTTGCCGCTGATCACCATGATGGCGTTCCTCTCGGTAAACCTCGGCCTGATCAATATCTTGCCTATCCCCTTGCTAGATGGGGGGCATTTGCTGTTTTATGCGTTCGAGGCCGTGCGCGGTCGTCCGTTGTCCGAGAAGGTGCAGGATATCGGTTTGAAAATCGGTGTCGGCCTGGTCGGTGCGCTGATGATCTTCGCGACCTGGAACGATGTTTCGCGGTACATTCACCGCTGGCTGTCGTGAACGGCGGCCAGGGGTGATCGGCGTTCGTAAGGGCTTGGGGACCGAACATGAGTTTTAAGCCGAGGGGTCTGGGTCGCCACGGATGGCGTGCGGCGCTTGTGGCGGGGCTGTTGCTGGTCCTGCCGCTTTCCTGCGCCTGGGCGCAGAACATCGCGAACATCCGCGTCGAAGGAACGCAGCGCATCGAGGATGCGACGATCCGCTCCTACATGGCGGTCAAGGAAGGCGATCCGATCGATGCGGAGCGGATCAACCAGTCCTTGAAGAGCCTGTTCGCCACCGGCCTGTTCGCCGATGTGCGAATCCGCCGCGACGGCGACGACCTGGTGGTTGCCGTGGTGGAGAATCCGGTGATCAACCGCGTTGCCTTCGAGGGAAACAAGAGGGTCAAGGACGAGGACCTGCAGGCGGAGGTGCGCCTGCGCCCGCGCTCGGTCTACACCCGCACCCGCGTGCTCGCCGATGTCGAGCGCATTCAGGAGGTCTACCGCCGCAGCGGCCGCTACGGCGTGACCGTCGAGCCGAAGGTGATCCAGCACGACCAGAATCGCGTCGATGTCGCCTTCGAGATCAACGAGGGGCCGGTCACCTACGTCCGCAAGATCTCGTTCAACGGCAACAGGCACTACGACGACAGCAAGCTGCGCGACCAGCTTCTCACCAAGGAGGAGGCGTGGTACCGCTTCCTCAGCAATACCGACACCTACGATCCGCAGCGCATGGCCTTCGACAAGGAGAAGCTGCGCCGCTTCTATCTGGCGCACGGCTATGCCGACTTCTCCATCGTTTCGGCGGTGGCGGAGC
This sequence comes from Rhodospirillaceae bacterium, assembly GCA_050253435.1. Taxonomy (GTDB): domain Bacteria; phylum Pseudomonadota; class Alphaproteobacteria; order Rhodospirillales; family Rhodospirillaceae; genus Oleispirillum. The sequence continues at coordinate 4,656 of JBFWJB010000132.1, read as the reverse complement.
TGTCCGCCGACCGCGAATATTTCTTTCTGACCTTCACCCTGGACGAGGGCGAACGCTACGAGATCGCCAAGATCGGCATCGAGACCACCCTGCCGCAGCTCGACGATCCCAATGTCCTGCGCAGCAACCTCACCTTCGAGGAAGGGGACTGGTACAACGCCGATGAGGTGGAAAACACCATTCAGGCGCTGACCGATGCGGTGGGCGCGCTGGGCTACGCCTTCGTGGACGTCAAGCCCGATATCGAGCGCGACCGCGAGAAGCACACGATTTCCATCACCTTCCGCATCGACGAAGGGCCGCGGGTCTATGTGGACCGCATCGAGATCACCGGCAACCTGCGCACCATGGACGAGGTGGTGCGCCGCGAGTTCCGCCTGGTGGAAGGCGACCCCTTCAACAGCGCGAAGGTGCGCCGCAGCCGCGAACGCCTAAAAAACCTTAATTTCTTCAAGAAGGTGGACATCACCACCGAGCCCTCGGCGACGGAAGCGGACAAGGTGACGCTCAAGGTCAACGTCGAGGAGCAGTCCACCGGCACGGTGACCATCGGCGCCGGGTATTCGAGCAACGACGGCGCGAAGATCATGTTCGGGCTGGGCGAGAACAACCTTCTCGGCCGCGGCCAGCAGCTGAATTTCAACGTGAGCCTGGCGGAATCCGGCACCGAGGCGGACATTTCGTTCACCGAGCCGTACTTCCTCGACCGCGATCTCGCCGCGGGTTTCGACATCTTCCGCATCACCCGCGACTGGAGCGATGAAAGCTCCTACGACTACACCACCATCGGCACGGCGCTGCGCGCGGGCTACAGCTATTCGGAACATTTGCGCCACACCTGGAAGTACACCATCCGCCAGGACGAGATCGACAACATCGACAGCGACGCGTCGCAGTACATCAAGCAGCAGGAAGGCAAATCCGTTCTGTCGCAGATCGGCCACAAGCTCACCTACGACCGCCGCGACAGCCGCCTGGATCCGACCGAGGGCTACTTCCTCACCGGCGGCAACGACATCGCGGGGCTGGGCGGCGATGCGCGGTTCTTCCGCACCAACGTCGGCGCAGGGCAGTACTTCAACTTGGCCGACGGCTACGTGCTGGGGCTGACCGGCACTTTCGGCTACATGTTCGGCCTCGGCCGCGACGTGACGATCAGCCACCGTTACTTCAACGGCGGCGAACAGAAAGTGCGCGGCTTCGCCACCGCGGGCATCAGCCCGCGCGACAAGGCCACGGGCGATGCGCTGGGCGGCAACTGGAGCACCAACGAGAGCGCCGAACTCACCTTCCCGCTGGGCACGCCGGAGGAACTCGGCCTGTCGGCCAAGACCTTCGTCGATATGGGCACCATCGGCAAATACGACAGCATGGTGACGAAGGACGTGGATTATTCCAGCTCGCTGCGCATGTCGGTGGGCCTGGGCTTCGTCTGGCGCTCGCCGATGGGGCCGGTCAACCTGACCTTCGCCCTGCCGTTGCTCAAGGAGTCGTTCGACGATACGGAAGCCCTTCAGTTCAGCTTTGGCACGAGGTTCTAAGACCATGTCTTTCAAATCGCTGGCAGGTATTCTTGCGGCGGCGTTCCTGGCCGGGGGGGCGCTCTGCGTTCCGGCGGCCGAGGCGGCGTCCGCTCCGAAGCCCGCGCCGGTCGTCCGCGTCGTCGATATCCAGGAGGTCATGGAGCGCTCCACGGCGGTGCAGGGCATCCGCCGCGAGCTCGATGCCTACCGCAAGACCTACGACACGGAATTCGCCGCCAAAGAGAAGGCGCTGAAGGAGGAGGAACGCGAGCTGGTGCGCCAGCAGTCCCTGATCGATCCTGCCGCCTACCGCGAGAAGGTGCAGGCCTTCCAGCAGAAGTTCGCCACCTTCCAGCGGGAGCTCAAGACCCGCCAGCAGCTTCTGCAGAACGCTTATGCCACGGCGCTCAACCAGGTGAGCGCCCAGGTGCAGCGCATCTGGGCGGCGGTGGCCGACGCGGAGGGTGCGACGCTGCTTCTCCCGCGCGGCCAGGTCTTGCTGTTCAGCCCCGGCTACGACGTGACGCCGGACGTGATCGACCGTTTGAACAAGGCGATGCCGTCGGTGAAGTTCCCCGACCCGATGGCCAAGGCGCCGGCGGCCGGTTCGAAGAAAAAATAAAAGGCGGGCAGGAGACCGATATGACCGATTCCCGTTTCTTCCGGCGCGCCGGGCCGTTCACCCTGGCGCAGCTTGCCGAGATCGGCGGTGGCGAACTCGGCGATGCGTCGCTGGGCGACCGCCTGCTCACCGATGTCGCGCCGCTCTACCGCGCCGGAGCCGAGGATGTGAGTTTCCTCGACAACCGCAAATACGTGCAGGCGTTCGAGGCCTGCGCCGCCGGGGCGTGCGTGGTGCATCCCGACCTTGCGGAGGCGGCGCCCGCGGGCATGGGGCTGATCCTTTCGCAGGAGCCCTACCGCGCCTACGCGCTGATCGCCCATGCGTTCTATCCGCAGACGATGACCGGCGAGGCGGAGATCTCTCCCCAGGCGATGATCCACCCCACCGCGACGATCGGCGAGGGCTGCCACATCGAGCCGGGCGCGGTGATCTGCGAACGGGTCGAGGTCGGCGCGCGCACCCGCATCTGCGCGGGCGCGGTGCTGCGCGACGGCGTGGTGGTGGGCGACGACTGCTACATCGGCTCCAACGTGGTGCTGAGCTATGCGCTGATCGGCAACAAGGTGTGGATCCACTCCGGGGCGGCGATCGGGCAGGACGGTTTCGGCTTCGCCATGGGGCCGAAGGGCCACCTCAAGGTGCCGCAACTCGGCCGGGTGATCATCCAGGACGACGTGGAAATCGGCGCCAACACCACCATCGACCGCGGCGCCGGGCCGGACACGGTGATCGGCGAGGGCTGCCGTATCGACAATCTGGTGCAAATCGGTCACAACGTGGAGTTGGGTCGAGGTTGCGTTCTGGTCGCTCAGGTTGGGGTTTCCGGCTCCACCCGCTTTGCCGACTTCGTCGTGGCGGGCGGCCAGGCGGGAATCACCGGGCACCTCAAGATCGGCGCGGGCGCGCGCATCGGCGCGCAGTCCGGCGTGATGCGGGACGTTCCGGCGGGGCAGACGGTGATCGGCTCTCCGGCGGTTCCGGCGAAGGAGCACTGGCGCCAGATCGGCGTGGTCGAACGCCTGGCGAAGAAACACGGCGGCGCGTGACGCCCCTGTAGCAGAGAAAAGGCTGTCTCCCTTGGGGGACACAACAACGAGAAGGGCCTCAAGGTAATGGATGCAGAGGGGAACACCGCGAAGATCATCGACATCCAGCGCATCATGCAGATGATCCCGCACCGCTATCCGTTCGTCATGGTGGACCGCATTACCGACGTCGTGCCCGGCGAGAGCGCCGTGGGCATCAAGAACGTCAGCATGAACGAACCCTATTTCCTCGGCCACTTCCCCGGTCATCCGGTGATGCCGGGGGTGCTCATCGTCGAGTCCATGGCGCAGACCGCGGCCGTCCTGGTGGTGGAAACCATGGGACCGGACGCCGAGGGCAAGCTCGTTTACTTCATGAGCGTGGACGAATGCCGCTTCCGCAAGCCGGTGGTGCCGGGCGATCAGCTCTTCGTGCACGTGAAGCGTGAGCGCCGCCGCGGCAACGTCTGGAAATTCCGGGGCGAGGCCAAGGTCGACGGCCAGATCGTAGCCGAGGCGGTGTACGCCGCGATGATCCTGGATAACTGACATGGCGCAGATTCATCCGACAGCACAGATCGACGCCAAAGCCGAAATCGCCGCCGATGCGGAGGTCGGACCGTTCTGCACGGTGGGTCCCAACGTCGTTCTGCATGCCGGGGTGCGGCTGGTTTCCCACGTCGCGGTGGACGGCATCACCGAGATCGGCGAGGGCACGGTGGTCTATCCCTTCGCTTCTCTCGGCCACCGGCCGCAGGACCTGAAATACCACGGCGAGCCGTCGCGGCTGGTGATCGGGCGGCGCAACCAGATCCGCGAAGGCGTGACGATGAACCCGGGGACCGAGGGCGGCGGCATGCTCACCAAGGTCGGCGACAACGGGCTGTTCATGGTCGGCGCGCATGTGGCGCACGACTGCATCGTCGGCGACAGCTGCATCTTCGCCAACAACGCGACGCTGGGCGGCCACGTGGCGGTGGGCGACTTCGCGATCATCGGCGGGCTTTCCGCGGTGCATCAGTTCGTGCGCATCGGCCAGCACGCGATGATCGGCGGCGCCTCCGGCCTGGAAACCGACGTCATCCCCTACGGTTCGGTTTTGGGCAACCGCGCGCACCTCTCCGGCCTCAACATCGTCGGGCTGAAGCGCCGGAACTTCAGCCGTGAGACCATCCACACCCTGCGCCGCGCCTACCGGCTGCTGTTCGCCGAGGAAGGCACGATGATCGAGCGGGTGGAGGACGTGGCCAACCTCTTCGCCGACTGCGAGCCGGTGATGGAGATCATCGCCTTCATGCGGCAGGACACCTCCCGCGGCATCTGCCAGCCGGGAGGCACACCGGAAAAGGAAGCCTAAGGCGTGGACGGCAACGGCACGGCGCAAGGCGGGATCGGCATTCTGGCCGGGGGAGGGGCTCTCCCCCGGCTGCTTGTTTCCGCGGCCCGTGCACAGGGAAAGCCGGTGTTCGTGCTGGCGCTGGAG
>JBFWJB010000131.1:0-8201 GCA_050253435.1 Rhodospirillaceae bacterium | reverse complement strand
AGGTCTTCCGGCGCGCCCGGCCAGTCGGCCAGCGGCAGCAGCCCCGGCGCAGGGCCGCCCACGTCCACCAGCACCGCGCGCGCCGCGGCCAGGGTGCCGACCACCCGGCCGCGCAGCAGCGCGCCCTCGGCGCTTTCCGGCGTGCCGCGGAACAGGCGCAGCTCCAGCACCGTGTCGTTTTCGTCCTTGAGGATGGCGCGGGTCTCGCCGGGGTGGCGGGTCGCCGCAACGGAAAGGCGCGGCATGGCTCAGCCCTCCAGCGGGTGCCGGATGCCCGCCGCGGCGAGAAGGTGCGCCGTCTCCGGCAGCGATAGGCCCACCACATTGCCGTAGGAGCCGTTGAGCGCCGAAACGAAGCGCCCGGCGAGGCCCTGGATGGCATAGCCGCCCGCCTTGCCCCGCCACTCGCCGGAGACGAGGTAGAGGCGCATCTCCGCGGGCGACAGGCGCTTGAACCGCACCATGGTGACGACGCGGCGCAGGCGCGGCGCGGCGGCGTTGGGCGCGATCACGCAGATGCCGCCATAGACGCGGTGCCGCCGCCCGGAGAGCAGGGCGAGGCAGCGGCGCGCCGTCTCCTCGTCTTCCGCCTTGGGCAGGATGCGCCGCCCGCAGGCGACCACGGTGTCGGCGGCCAGAACCACCGCGCCGGGGTGCGCCGAAGCGACGATGCGCGCCTTCGCCTCGGCGAGGCGCAGCACCAGCGCCCCGGGGGCCTCGTCGGCTCCGGGGGTTTCGTCGATCTCGGGGGGAAGCACGGCATCCGGCACGATGCCGATCTGCGCGAGCAGGTCACGGCGGCGCGGCGAGCCGGAAGCGAGAATCAAGGGTGGCTTGTCCGCGGCCATGGCGTCGCGCAGGCCTTACTTGAAGCGGAAGGTGATGCGACCCTTGGTCAGGTCATAGGGGGTCATCTCGACCTGCACACGGTCGCCGGCGAGCACGCGGATGCGGTTCTTCCGCATCTTGCCGGAGGTATGCGCAAGGATTTCGTGTTCGTTGTCCAGCTTCACGCGGAACATCGCGTTGGGCAACAACTCGGTCACCGTTCCGGAAAATTCGATCAGGTCTTCTTTTGCCATAGGTCCTCATCACGCGCCCGGACCATCCGGGCGAACCCGCCCGATTTCGGGCGTCTCATTTACTGCTCCGGATATGCAAACGAATCAAGCGTTTTCCACCGGAAGGCAGGTCCTTCCTAGCGCCGCAGGCGGCGCAGGCCCATGCGCATGCGGCTCCACAGGTCGCGTCCGCGCTTGCGCGCCGCCAGCCCCCGGCCGCTGCGCTTGTGCGCCAGCGGCGCGGCGGCGTCCTCGGGCATGCCGGGCTCCGGCGCGCACACGCCGGGCAGCGGCCATTCGCGGCACAGCCGCACCGCCAGGTCGTCGCGCACCCGGCGGTAGGCGTCGAGCCGCGCTTCGCGGTTGCCCTCGGTCTGCGCCGGGTCGTCGGTGGGCCAGTAGAGCACGTCGCACGAAAGCGTACGGGTAATCTCCAGCGCCCGCTCGTAGGCCTCCCGCGTCAGCGCGACGATCACCTCGAAGTTGGTGTCCAGGAGGTCGTCGAAGGTCTTCGGCTGGTGCGTCTCGACCCCGTCGATGCCGCGCTCCGCCAGCACCGCGGCGACGAAGGGGTCGGGCTCGCCGCTCGTCACCCCCACCGAATCCACGTAGGCGCGCTTGCCGTACACCGAGCGGAACAGCGCCGCCGCCATCGGCGAGCGCACCGCGTTGGCGTTGCAGGCGAAGAGAACGGCGGACGGGACGCGGGACATCTCGGGAGCCTCAGTTCTTCAGGTAGAGGACGCAGAGCAGGGTGAACAGGCGGCGCGCCGTCTGGTGGTCGATCTCCACCTTGTCGGCAAGGCGCTCGCGCATCAGTTCCGAACCCTCGTTGTGCAGGCCGCGGCGGCCCATGTCGATCGCCTCGATCTGCGACGGCGAGGCGGTCTTGATCGCGTCGTAATAGCTCTCGCAGACCAGGAAGTAGTCGCGCACGATGGAGCGGAACGAGCTGAGCGGCAAAATCAGGCGCAACCCCTCGGGCGTACCCGCGGGCGCGCCGGCGTGGCGCACGTCGAGGACGAGGCGGTTGTCGGAGAGCGCGAGGTGCAGGGCGTAGGGGCCTTCATCCTCCCAGTCCAGCGGGCGGAAGGCATTCTCCTCCAGCAGGTCGAAGATCGCCACGGCGCGCTCGTGCTCCACCTCCGGGCGGGGGTGGAGGGTGCGCTCGTCCAGGGTCACCTCGGCGATGCTGTGGGGTTGGTCCATGGCCGCCCCTACGCGGGCGGCAGGCGCAGCGCCACGGAGAGCGCGTGCGCGGAAAGCCCCTCGGTCTCCGCCAGCGCCACCGCCGCCGGGCCGATCGCCGCGACGGTGGCGGCGGATGCGCCGAAGAGCGTGGTGCGCTTGAGGAAATCGAGCACGGAAAGACCGCTGGAGAAGCGCGCGCTGCGCGCCGTGGGCAGCACGTGGTTGGGGCCGCCGACATAGTCGCCCAGCGCCTCCGGCGTCATCCGGCCGAGGAAGATCGCCCCGGCGTGGCGCACCATGGCGGCGAGCCCATCGGGGTCCGCCACCGCCAGTTCCAGATGCTCGGGCGCGACGCGGTTGACCAGCTCCACGGCGCGCAGAAGCTCCGGCACCACGATCACCGCACCGTGGTCGCGCCAACTGGCGGAAGCGATGTTGGCGCGCGGCAGGGTCTGCAGGCGCTTTTCCACCGCCGCCTGCACCGCGTCGGCGAAGGGCGCGGCATCGGTGATCAGAATCGCCTGCGCCGCGGCGTCGTGCTCCGCCTGGGACAAAAGGTCCACGGCGATCCAGTCCGGGTCGTTGTCCGCATCGGCGACGACGAGAATCTCCGAAGGCCCGGCGATCATGTCGATGCCGACGGCGCCGAACACCTGGCGCTTCGCCGCCGCCACATAGGCGTTGCCGGGGCCGACGATCTTGTCCACGCGGGCGATGGTCGCGGTGCCGTAAGCCAAGGCCGCCACCGCCTGCGCGCCGCCGACGCGGTAGACCTCGTCCACCCCGGCGCGCTTCGCCGCGGCGAGCACCAGCGGGTTGAGCACGCCGTCGGGCGCGGGCACGGTCATCACCAGGCGCTTCACCCCCGCCACCTTGGCGGGGATGGCGTTCATCAGCACCGAGGACGGATAGGCCGCGGTGCCGCCCGGCACGTAGAGACCGGCGGCGTCCACCGGCGTCCAGCGCAGGCCGAGGCGCGCGCCCACGGAATCGGTGAAGCACGTATTCTCCGGCACCTGGCGCGCGTGGAAGGCACGGATGCGCGCCGCGGCGAGGTCGAGCGCCGCCAGCACCTCGGGCTTGCACGCGGCCTCCGCGGCGTCGATCTCGGCTGCGGACACGCGCAGGGTCGCGGGCGTCAGCTCCAGGCGGTCGAACTTCGCGGTGAGGCGGATCAGCGCGGCGTCGCCGCCTTCCCGCACCTCGGCGATGATCGCGGCCACCGCGTCGGCGACGTCGGCGGCGGTTTCCCGCTTCGCGGCGAGCAGGCGCTCGAATTCCTGGGGGAAGCCGGCGGCGGCGGCGTCAAGACGCACGGGCATCGGTCGCCTCCTTGAATCGGGTGAGCCAGCCCTGCATCTCCGCCGAACGCGTCTTGAACGACGGACGGTGGAAGATCAGGCGCGAGGTGACGTCGCACACCCGCTCCACCTCGACCAGGCCGTTGGCCTTGAGGGTGGAGCCGGTGGAGACGAGATCGACGATGCGGCGGCACAGGCCGAGGTTGGGCGCAAGCTCCATCGCGCCGTTGAGCTTGACGCATTCGGCCTGCACGCCGCGCGCGGCGAAGTGCTTCTGGGTCAGCGACGGATACTTGGTGGCCACCCGGATATGGCTCCAGCGCGAGGGGTGATCCTCGGCCAGCGTATCCACCGGCGCCGCAACCGAAAGATGGCAGTGGCCGATGTCGAGGTCCAGGGGCGCATAGATGTCCGGATAGTCGAACTCCATCAGCACATCGTTGCCGCAGATGCCGATGTGCGCCGCACCGAAGGCGACGAAGGTGGCGACGTCGAAGCTGCGCACGCGGATGATCTCCAGATGCGGCAGGTTGGTGGAAAAGCGCAGCTTGCGCGATTTCGGGTTGTCGAAGTCCGGCTCCGGCTCGATCCCGGCGGCGCGCACCAGCGGCATCGCCTCGTCCAGGATGCGGCCCTTGGGCAGCGCCAGAATCGTCCTCTCGCTCGCGCTCATCGCGAAATCCTCTTTTCCTTTGCGCGCGTTCAGCCGCGCACCCGTTCGATATCCGCGCCGCAGGCGGCAAGCTTCTGCTCCAGGCGCTCGTAGCCGCGATCGAGGTGGTAGACGCGGTTGACCATGGTCTCCCCCTCCGCCGCCAGTCCGGCGAGGACCAGCGACATCGAGGCGCGCAGGTCGGTGGCCATCACCGGCGCGCCGGAGAGTCTGCGCACGCCGCGCACGATCGCCGAGCCGTTATGAATGTTGATGTCCGCCCCCATGCGTTTCAACTCCGGCACGTGCATGAAGCGGTTTTCGAAGATCGTCTCGGTGATCATCGCCGCGCCCTCGGCGGTGGCGAACAACGCCATCACCTGCGCCTGCATGTCGGTGGGGAAGCCGGGGTGCGGCTCGGTCATCACGTCCACGCCGCGCAGCGGCGCATCGGTAGCGCAAACGCGTACGCCGCCCGCCTCCACCGAAACCTTGACCCCCGCGGCGGAGAGCACTTTCAACAGCGCCGCCATCTGCTCCGCGTCCGCATCCTGCAGCAGCACCTCGCCGCGGGTGATCGCCGCCGCCACGGCGTAGGAGCCCGCCTCGATGCGGTCGGGCAGCACCGCATGCGTCGCGCCGTGCAGGGAATCCTTGCCCTGCACCACCAGGCGCTGGGTGCCCAGGCCCTCGATCTCCGCGCCCATGGCGATCAGGCACTGGGCGAGGTCGGTGACCTCCGGCTCGCGCGCCGCGTTGTCGATGATCGTCTCGCCGTCGGCCAGCGCCGCGGCCATCAGCAGATTCTCCGTGCCGGTGACGGTGACCTGCGGGAACACCAGATGCGCCCCTTTCAGCCTGCCCTCCACCCGCGCGTCCACATAGCCGCCGTCGATGGAGATCTCCGCGCCCATCTGCTCCAGCGCCTTGAGGTGCAGGTCCACCGGCCGCGCGCCGATGGCGCAGCCGCCGGGCAGAGACACCCGCGCCTGCCCCTCGCGCGCCAGAATCGGCCCGAGCACCAGAATCGAGGCGCGCATCTTGCGCACCAGGTCGTAATGCGCCGTGGTGTCGGTGATCTCGGGCGTGGTCATTTCCAGCGAACGGCCGCCGCTGCGCCTGCCCGCGCCGTTCATGTGCAGGGAAACGCCGTGCGCCATCAGCAGGTTGGCCATGGTGGTGATGTCCACCAGGTGCGGCAGGTTTTCGAGAGTCAGAGTCTCAGCGGTGAGCAGGCTCGCCGCCATCAGCGGCAGCGCGGCGTTCTTCGCGCCGCTGATCGGGATGACGCCGTTCAACGGGCGGCCGCCCCGGATTCGGATGCTATCCATGCAAATGCCCCAACGCGCTCCGCGCGCCTTCGAAGTCCCGGTTGGTCACAGACGCGGCAGGGTGACGCCGGTCTGGCTCATGTATTTGCCCGCGCGCGAGCGATAGGTCACCTCGCACGGACTGTCCCCCTTGAGGAAGATGAACTGCGCCACGCCCTCGTTGGCGTAGATCTTCGCGGGCAGCGGCGTGGTGTTGGAGAATTCCAGGGTGACATGCCCTTCCCAGCCGGGTTCCAGCGGCGTCACGTTGACGATGATGCCGCAGCGCGCATAGGTGGACTTGCCGAGGCAGACCACCAGCACGTCCTCGGGAATCTTGAAGTACTCCACGGTGCGGGCGAGCGCGAAGCTGTTGGGCGGGATGACGCAGACCTCGGTGGAACGGTCGACGAAGCTCTTTTCCGAAAAGTTCTTGGGATCCACCACCGCGGAATCGACGTTGGTGAAGATCTTGAACTCGGTGGAGCAGCGCGCATCGTAGCCGTAGGACGACAGCCCATAGGAGATCACGCCGTCGCGATGCAGGCGGTCCTCGAACGGCGAAATCATCGCCTGTTCCAGCGCCATCTTGCGTATCCAGTGATCCGGCAACACGCCCATGTTCGAAAGCTCCCCGAGTCCGTCCGCGATTGCGTCAGTCTTAGCCGCTGGCGCGGAGGACCGCAAGCCCGCATCCCGCCGCGCCGCCGCCTGTTCGCGGCGCAGGCCGAGATTGCGCTTGAGCGCCGCCGCCAGCTCTTCCCGGCTGCCCTTGCCCGCCATCTTCCGGCCCTCCCTGTCCGTTCCGGAGCGGCAGCATACCCTGCCCGGCGCGATCTTTCCCGCTTTTTTGCGCCAAGGGTCTTGCCAGAACCCGGCGGCTTGTGTATGAAAGCCGCCTCACGCCGCGTCAGCGGCTTGTACCCCGAATGTGCCGCCGTAGCTCAGGGGTAGAGCACACCCTTGGTAAGGGTGGGGTCGAGTGTTCAATTCACTCCGGCGGCACCATTCTCCCCTCCCCCTCGGCGAGAGCTTTCCACCGGCCTGCGCAAAGCGGCGGGGCGCAGATCGTCTGCATGTCCGCCTCCGAGCCCGCGACGGACCGGACGCATAGCCGCGCCGCACGATTTTTCACCCTGCATATCGATTCCCAGTTTGCCAAGTCCTTCCGGCTTGGTCATTCTTGCGCCGGACGCCAGCAAGGGATATCTGCATGCCGGTCTCGCGCGAACAGGTCATCGCCTATTATCGCCTGATTCTCGGGCGCGATCCGGAATCCGAGGCGGTGCTCGCCGAGAAAATGCGCCACCCGTCGCCTCCTGCCTTGCGCACGGAACTGATCGGCTCGGCGGAGTTCGCCGACAAGCTCAAGGGACTGCTGGCAGTGGACCCGGGCAAGATGCTGGTGGAGCTCAACCCGCCGCCGCTCCCCATCGCCTATCGTGCCTCCGAAGCGCAGCTCGCCGCCTGCGTTGCCAAGATTCGCGCCGCCTGGTCGCACCTGGGGGAGGAGAAGCCGCACTTCTCGGTAATCTCCAAAGACCGCTACCTGCCGGAAAACCTGGCCGGCAACCTCGATGCGTTCTGGGCCTCGGGCGAGAGCGAGGCCGCCGCCGTCGAGGCCCTGCTTGCCCGGTACGGCCTAGGGTTACTCGCCGGGCGAACCTGCGTCGAATACGGCTGCGGCGTCGGACGCGTCACCGCCGGACTGGCACGGCGCTTCGGACGGGTTCACGCCTACGACATCTCGCACGGCCATCTTGCCCTCGCCGAGACGCACATGGCGAAGACCGGCCTGCACAATTGTCGTTTCCACCTCACCTCCGACGACGTTCTCGCGCCGCTGCAAATCTGCGACGCCTTCTATTCCCGCATCGTCTTCCAGCACAATCCGCCGCCGATGATCTTCCATTTGGTGCGCAATGCGTTGCGCAGCCTCGCTCCCGGCGGCATCGGCATCTTCCAGGTGCCGACCTACATCGTCGGCTATCGTTTCGATATCGATGAATGGATCGCCATCGACCATCCCCCGGACATGCAGATGCACTGCCTGCCGCAGGAGGTGATCTTCGACCTGATCGCCGGGGAAAACTGCGTTCCGCTGGAGGTGCGCGAGGAAGGCTCCACCGGACGGCGCGACAAGTTCGTTTCCAACCGCTTCGTGGTGCGCAAAGTCTAGCCGATGCGCCGCCGCGCCACGTGCGCCCACGGGGCGAAGGCGTCGTAAGGCGCGACGCACAGATCCACCGGCGTCTGCCGCGGCGGCGGTCGGCGCTTCGGCTCTTCCCCCTCGGCAAGAGCTTCCCACCGGCCTGCGCAAAGCGGCGGAAACTGCCGCCGTGCGATTTTTACACATCAATAGAATCAACGCATTGCGTCCGCCCACAATGGGAACGGATCTTGCTTGTCCGACGGGGATGAAAACCCCGCGGAGGACAGCATGACAGCGATCGACGCACTCCGAAACGGCAACTCCGCCCTCGCGGCGGCGGGCGTCGCCTCCGGCGCGGACGGCGAGGCCTGGACGGCGGCGATGACGGCGGCGCAGACGGGCGCGGACACCGGCACCGCATCGGCGCGCACCGGCGCGGTCGGCGGCAGCCTCGCTGCCCCCTCTTCCGCCCTCGCCGCGCAGGAAAGCGAAACCGAGGAAAGCGCGGCGGAGCAGTTCCTCGCCTGGGCGCAC
>JBFWJB010000130.1:0-8363 GCA_050253435.1 Rhodospirillaceae bacterium | reverse complement strand
CGTTGGTGACGAGGCCGACCCGCCAGCCGGAAAAACGCGCGCTCAGCGCCTGCCCCAGCGCCTGGTGGAGGGCGAGCAGGGGCTTCTTGTCGCCGATGCGCGCGCCGTAGGGCGGGTTGACGATGATGAGGCCGGGCGGCCCCTCCGGCGCGGCGAGGGCGGAGACCGCGTGGCAGCCGAACGCGGTGATCCCGTCCACCCCGGCGCGCGCCGCGTTGGCGCGGCTCATCTCGATGGCCCCGGCGTCGCGGTCGCTGCCGTAGAAGCGGAAGCCGGGCGCCGGTCCGGGGGGCGCGGCGCGCATCGCCCGCCACGCCGCAGCGTCGAAATTGGCCAATTGCTCGAAGGCGAAGCTCCGCGAGCGCCCCGGCTTCAGGCCGAGGGCGATCTCCGCCGCCTCGATCGGAAAGGTGCCGGAGCCGCACATCGGGTCGAGCACCGGCTCGGTCCCGGCGAATCCGCACTGGCGGAGGAACAGCGCGGCGAGGTTTTCCCGCATCGGCGCCTTGGCCACCGCCTCCTTGTGGCCGCGCTTGTGCAGGGGCTCGCCCGAGGTGTCGATGCTGAGCGTGCAGAGGTCGTCGTCGATGCGCGCCAGCACCCGCACCGGCGCGTCTTCGGCCACCGGCGCGCCCAGTTCCTCGGCAATCGCGCGGGCGATGCGCTCTGCCGCCGCGCCGCCGTGATAGATGCGGCAGCCCTTGGCGCAGGCGGCCTCCACCCGCACCGGAACGTCGGGGCGCAGCACCTCGCCCCAGGGGATGCGCCGCGCCCGCTTGTCGAGCTGCGCCAGATGCAGGGCGCGGAACGCGCCGATGCGCGCCAGCACGCGCGCCGCGCCGCGCAGTTCGAGGTTGGCGCGCCACGCCTCGGGCCAGCCGCCGCGCACCGATACGCCGCCGCGGCCGATACGCGGTTCGGCGAAGCCCTTCTCCCGCGCCTCGTCGGCGAGGGCGGCCTCCAGGCCGGGGGCGGTGACGAGGAAGATCTCGAAATCGGTGTCCATGCGCTGCCTTAACCCGCCGCCCCGCCGGGCGCAAGCGCGCCTGCGAGGAAAATCTCCACCGCGGCGTCGGCGTGCGTCTGCATCTGCGCCAGCTGCGCGGCCATGTCCTCGCCGATGGCGTGGCGGATGACGAAATCGCTGACCACCATGCCGCAGAAGATCTGGGACAGCATCACCGGATCGCACGGACGCAGCAGTCCTTTGTCGATGCAGCGCTGGAAATAGGCGCCGAGCTTCCGGTCGCGGGTGTCGGGGCCGAGGCGCAGGAAGGCCTGGCCGAGTTCGGGGAAGCGCGGCCCCTCGGCGATGAGGATGCGCAGGAAGGCGATGGCGAAGGGGTCGGCGCACAGCGCCGTGACGAACCGCCGCGCGAAATCCGGCAGCGCCTCCTGCGGCGTGGCGTCGCTCTCCCCCAGGAAGTCGAAGGTGTGGGAGATGTGCAGGCTGCCTTCCTGCATCACCTCGGCGAACAGACCGGCCTTGCTGCCGAACAGGTCGATCAGCGTGGAGCGCGAGCCGCCGGAGCGGGTGACGATGTCGCTCAGCGTGGTGTGGGCGAATCCCTTCTCCAGAAACACCGCGCGCCCCGCCGCGAGCATGGCTTGGCGGCGTTGGGCGATCTTGGCGGAAAGGGGTTTATTCATCGGCTGCTTTTCTCATCGTTGCGGCGAGCTGTCCAGACGGATATGGGCGGTTTTGCCACAGGCGGCGCTTTCCTCACCCGATTTGTGAGCTATGTCACCCTAAAAAACTTCGGACCGCTTGCCTGCGGGAAAATACTGTACTAGGTAGTACACGATTTTGGAATGCAGGGTCGAGGAAGCAATGAAAGGTTTCGTCAAAGCCGGGGCGGTGGCCCTGGGCGCAGTTTGTCTTGCCGCTCTTGGCGGGTGCCAGGATAAGGCGCCGCAGCAGCAGAGCGCGGTCGAGGTCGGCACCGTGACCCTGGTTCCGCAGCGGGTGGAATTTTTCGCCGAGCTGCCGGGCCGGACCTCGGCCTACCGGGTGGCGGAGGTGCGCCCCCAGGTCAACGGCATCGTCAAGAAGCGCCTGTTCGAGGAAGGCGCGGAGGTCAAGGCCGGGCAGCAGCTCTACCAGATCGACCCCGCCAAGTACGAGGCCAACCTCGCCAGCGCGCGGGCCACGCTGGCCAAGGCGCAGGCCAACGTCAAGACGGTGGAGGCCAAGGCGAAGCGCTATGCCGAACTGGTGGCGATCCACGCGGTGAGCAAGCAGGACTACGACGACGTCGTCGCCTCGCTGGCGCAATACCGGGCGGATGTGCAGGCGGCCAGGGCGGATGTGGACCTCGCGCGCATCGATCTCGACTACACCAAGGTCTATGCGCCGATTTCCGGCCGCATCGGCAAGTCCGCGGTCACCGAGGGCGCGCTGGTCACCGCCAGCCAGACCACCGCGCTCGCCACGGTGACGCAGCTCGACCCGATCTACGTGGACATGACGCAGTCCAGCGACGACATGGCGAAGCTGCGCCGCGCGGTGGAAAGCGGCCAGTTGCAGGGCAAGCTCGCCACCGGCGCGCGGGTGGCGCTGAGCAGCTCGAGCGGCGGCTACGCCTATGGCGAAACCGGCACCCTGCAGTTCTCCGACGTGACGGTGGACCAGACCACCGGCACGGTGACACTGCGGGCGATCTTCCCCAATCCGCGGCACGAGCTTCTGCCCGGCCTGTTCGTGCGCGCCCGCGTCGCCCAGGGGGTGCGCCCCGATGCGATCACCGTGCCGCAGGCGGCGCTGGTGCGCGATGCGGCGGGCGGCGCCAATGTCTGGATGGCCGGGGCCGACGGCAAGGCGGGCCTGCATCCGGTCAAGCTCGCCCAGGCGAACGGCGAAGGCTGGGTGGTCGCCTCCGGCCTCAAGGCCGGCGACAAGGTCATCGTCGACGGCCTGCAGCGGCTGCGCGCGGGCATGCCGGTGAAGGCCGTGGACATCACCCAGACCGCCGAGACCGCCACCCCCGGAGACGCCGACGCGCGTTAAGGAATCCGTTTTATGATCTCGAAATTCTTCATTGACCGCCCGGTCTTCGCCTGGGTGATCGCCATCGTCATCATGCTCGCGGGCGGCCTGGCGGTGATGAGCCTGCCGGTGGCGCAGTATCCGACCATCGCGCCGCCGTCGATCGCGATCGGCGCCGATTATCCCGGCGCCTCGGCGAAAACCCTGGAGGACACCGTCACCCAGGTGATCGAGCAGAAGATGATCGGCCTCGACCACTTCCGCTACATGTCCTCCACCAGCGATTCGTCCGGACACGTCAGCATCAAGCTCACCTTCGACCCGGAGGCCGATCCCGATATCGCCCAGGTGCAGGTGCAGAACAAGCTGCAGCTCGCCACGCCGCTTCTGCCGCAGGAGGTGCAGCAGCAGGGCGTCACCGTGGGCAAGGCGGCAAAGAGCTTCCTCATGGTGGTGGGCTTCGTCTCCACCGACGGCGCGATGAGCCAGGAGAACATCGCCGATTATGTCGGGTCCAACATCGTCGATCCGATCAGCCGCATCTCCGGCGTCGGCGACACCACGCTGTTCGGCCGCCAGCACGCCATGCGCATCTGGCTCGACCCCGACAAGCTCAACAGCTACGGCATCACCACCACCGAGGTCGCCGCCGCCATCGAGGCGCAGAACGCCACGGTCTCCGCCGGGCAGTTGGGCGGCTCGCCGTCGGTCAAGGGGCAGGTGCTGAACGCCACGATCATCGCGCAGCAGCGCCTGGAAACCGCCGACGAGTTCCAGAACATCCTGCTCCGCGTCAACCAGGACGGCTCCCGCCTGCGGCTCAAGGATGTCGCCCGCGTCGAAGTCGGCGGCGAGGACTACAGCATCTACTCTCGCTACAACCGCATGCCCGCTTCCGGTATCGGCATCAATCTCGCCACCGGCGCCAATGCGCTCGACACCGCGGCGGCGGTGAAGGCCAAGCTGCAAGACCTGTCCAAGTTTTTTCCGCCGAACCTGAAGGTGGTCTATCCCTACGACACCACGCCGTTCGTCAAGATTTCGATCGAGGAAGTGGTGAAGACACTGGTCGAGGCGATCGTCCTCGTCGTCGCGGTGATGTACCTGTTCCTGCAGAACTTCCGCGCCACGCTGATCCCCACCATCGCGGTGCCGGTGGTGCTGCTCGGCACCTTCGGCGTGATGGCGGCGGCGGGTTTCTCGATCAACACGCTGACCATGTTCGGCCTGGTGCTGGCGATCGGCCTGTTGGTGGATGACGCCATCGTGGTGGTGGAGAACGTCGAACGCGTGATGGCGGAGGAGAAGCTTTCCCCCTACGCCGCAACGCAGAAGTCGATGCGGCAGATTTCCGGCGCGCTGGTCGGCATCGCCCTGGTGCTGTCGGCGGTGTTCGTGCCGATGGCGTTCATGAGCGGCTCCACCGGCGCGATCTACCGCCAGTTCTCGATCACCATGGTCTCGGCGATGGTGCTCTCGGTAGTGGTCGCCCTGGTGCTCACCCCCGCCTTGTGCGCCACCATCCTCAAGCCGGTGGGGGAAGGCCACGGAGAGAAGAAGACCGGTTTCTTCGGCTGGTTCAACCGCAACTTCAACAGGACCCGGCGCTACTATAAAGTGTCGGTGCATGGCGCGGTGCGCACCACCGGGCGCTACCTCCTGATCTACGGGCTGATCGTCGGCGGCCTGGCGTTCCTGTTCCTGCGCATGCCCACCTCCTTCCTCCCCGACGAGGACCAGGGCGTGATGTTCGTGCAGGTGACCACCCCGACCGGAACACCGCGAGAAAAGACCGCCGAGGTGGTTCGCCAGGTCGAGGAGCATTTCCTCACTCAGGAAACCGACGTGGTGGAAAGCATCATGACGGTGACCGGCTTCAACTTCGCCGGACGCGGCCAGAACTCGGCCCTGGCCTTCGTCAAGCTCAAGGACTGGGACCTGCGCGGCAAGACGGAACAGAAACTCCCCGCTCTGGTGAAGCGGTCGATGGCGGCCTTCGCGCCGTTGCGCGGGGCTCTGGTCTACGCCATCCAGCCGCCGCCGATCTCCGAGCTCGGCAACGCCACCGGCTTCGATTTCGAACTGGTGGACCGGGCTGGGGTCGGGCACGCGAAACTTCTGGAAGCGCGCAACATCCTGCTCGGCATGGCGGCGCAGAATCCGGCGGTGGTGGCGGTGCGCCCCAACGGCCTGGAGGATACGCCGCAGTACCGTGTCACCATCGACCGCGAGAAGGCGCAGGCCCTCGGCGTCTCGATCTCCGACATCAATTCCACCTTCTCCACCGCGTGGGGCTCGGCCTACGTCAACGACTTCAACGAGCTCGGCCGGGTGAAGAAGGTCTACATCCAGGCCGACGCGCCCTTCCGCATGATGCCGGACGACGTCAACCGCTGGTACGTGCGCGGCTCGGGCGGCCAGATGGTGCCGTTTTCCGCCTTCTCCACCGGCGAATGGGTGACCGGTGCGGCGCAGCTCGAGCGCTACAACGGCGTCGCCTCCATGGAGATCATGGGCAACGCCGCGCCGGGCAGAAGCTCCGGCGATGCGATGGCGGCGATGGAGGAGATGGCGGCGAAGCTGCCGGCGGGCATCGGCTACGAATGGACCGGTTTGTCCTATGAGGAGCGCCTCGCCGGGAGTCAGGCCCCGGCCCTGTACGCGATTTCGTTGATCGTGGTGTTCCTCTGCCTCGCTGCGCTCTACGAGAGCTGGGCGATCCCATTCTCGGTGATGCTGGTGGTGCCGCTCGGCGTGCTCGGCGCGGTGGCCGCGGCGACGCTGCGCGGGCTCTCCAACGACGTCTATTTCCAGGTCGGCCTGCTCACCACCATCGGGCTGTCGGCGAAGAACGCCATCCTCATCGTCGAGTTCGCCAAGGAACTCTACGAACAGGGCAAGCCCCTGATGGGCGCGACCATCGAGGCGGCGAACCAGCGCCTGCGGCCGATCCTGATGACTTCGCTCGCCTTCGTCCTCGGCGTGCTGCCGCTCGCGGTGGCGAGCGGCGCGGGCGCGGGCAGCCAGAACGCCGTCGGCGTCGGCGTGATGGGCGGCATGATCTCGGCGACGGTGCTGGCGGTTGTGTTCGTGCCGGTGTTCTTCGTCGTGGTGCTGCGGATCTTCGGGCGCAAGCCGCGGCGCGTCACCATACAGTCCGAGAAGGAAGGGAACGCGCGATGACGAGGACGACCGCCCTGCGCAGGGCGCTTCTGGCCGCGACGATGCTCGCCGCGCTTTCCGCCTGTTCGCTGATTCCGGACATGGAAACCCCGGCCCCGCCGGTGGCGCAGTCCTGGCCCGAGGGCGCGGCCTATGCGCCCCAGGCTGCGGAGCCCGGCGGCAAGACCCTGGCCGATCTCGGCTGGGACGAGGTGTTCCGCAACCGGACCCTGCGCGGCCTGATCGCCACGGCGCTGGAGACCAATCGCGATCTGCGCGTCGCTGCACTCAACGTCGAGGCGGCGCGCGCCGCCTACGGCGTGTCGCGGGCCGACCTGCTGCCTTCGGTGGACGCGAACGGCGCGCGCTCGCGCTCGCGCACGCCGCCGGAGCTCAGCAGCAGCGGCCGCGCCGTCACCTCCACCGCCTACACCGCCAACCTCGGGGTGACGGCGTTCGAACTCGACTTCTTCGGCCGCGTGCGCAGCCTCAACGCCCAGGCGCTGGAAACCTTCCTCGCCACCCAGGAGGCGCAGACCGGCGCCCGCATCGCCCTGATCGCCGAGGTGGCCAACGCCTGGCTCAGCCTGCAGGCCGACCGGCGGCAGCTGCGCCTCACCGAGGAGACCCTGGAGACGCGGCAGACCTCCCAGGCCTTGATCGACGCCAAGTTCGAAAACGGCGTCGCCACCGAACTCGACGTGGCGCAGGCGCGCACCTCGCTGGAAACCGCGCGGGTCAACCTCGCCTCCTACACCCGCGCCGTGGCGCAGGACCGCAACGCCCTCGAACTCCTCGTCGGCCGTCCGCTCGCCGCGGCGGAGATCGCCGACGACGGCGACGATCTTTCCGCGCTGGTGGCGCTGCCGCCCGCCGGGCTCAGTTCCGCGGTGCTGCTGCGCCGCCCCGACATCCGCGAGGCGGAGCACGCGCTCAAGGCCGCCAACGCCTACATCGGCGCGGCGCGCGCCGCCTTCTTCCCCACCATCTCGCTCACCGGCAGCGCGGGCTTCGGCAGCGCGCGGCTGGGCAGCCTGTTCGAAGGGGCCTCCCGCGCCTGGACCTTCGCGCCCTCGGTGAGCGCGCCGATCTTCGACGCCGGACGCAACTTCGCCAACCTCGACGCGGCGAAGGCGCAACGCGACATCGCGGTGGCGAGCTACGAAAAGGCGATTCAGTCCGCCTTCCGCGAGGTCGCCGACGGCCTGGCGGCGCGCAAGACTCTGGTCGAGCAGATCGCGGCGCAGAAGGCCCTGGTCGCGGCGAGCGAGAAATCCTTCTTCCTGTCCCAGGCGCGCTACGACCGCGGGGTGTCGAGCTATCTCGAGGTGCTGGATGCGCAGCGCTCCCTCTATGCGGCGCAGCAGACGCAGATCGGCCTGGAGCTCACCCAGCTTTCCAACCTCGTCACCCTCTACAAATCCCTGGGCGGCGGGCCGCCGCCGCAGTCCTGAGGGCTCGACGCGCCGCCGCCGCGGGCGCATCATCTGACCTCCACGAAGAGGAGGTCCGCATGAAGGTGATGGCGTTCAACGGCAGCCCGCGCAAGGACTGGAACACCGCAACGCTGCTCGGTAAGGTGCTGGAAGGTGCGGCGGCGCAGGGGGCGGAGGTGGAGATGATCCACCTTTACGATCTCGCCTTCACCGGCTGCACCAGCTGCTTCGCCTGCAAGACCAAGGGCGGCAAAAGCTATGGCCGCTGCGCCGCGCGCGACGGCCTCACCCCGGTGCTCGCCCGCGCCGCGGAGGCCGACGCCCTGGTCCTCGGCTCGCCGATCTATTTCGCCTGCGTCACCGGCGAGATGAAGTCGTTCATGGAGCGGCTGCTCTTTCCCTACTGCGTCTACGACAAGCCGCGCTCCTCGCTGTTTCCCGGGAAAGTCCGCGCCGCCTTCGTCTACACCATGAACGTCACCGAGGCGGAGATGAAGGAACGCGGCTACGACGTGCACATCGCCACCAACGGGCGCTTCCTGGAGCGGGTGTTCGGCAACTGCGAAACGCTGACCGCCTGCGATACCTGGCAGTTCGCGGACTACGGCCGCGTCGTCTCCGACTACTTCGACATGGACCGCAAAACCCGCTCCCGGCAGGAAACCTTCCCCGCCGACTGCGCCGCCGCGCTGCGCCTCGGCGAACGCCACGTTACGGCGTAATACTTTGCGGGGGGACTCGGTCCCCCCACACCCCCCATAACGGTTGGTTTTTGCGCG
>JBFWJB010000129.1:0-8381 GCA_050253435.1 Rhodospirillaceae bacterium | reverse complement strand
GATGGCGGTGGCCCGCACCATGCCCTCGATTTCGCTGAGGTTGGGGAACAGCAGCAGGTACTTCGCCGGGGCGAGCTGCAGGCACGCGTCGGTGCCGGAGAGATTCGAGACGAGAATGCTTTCGATGATCGGGTGCGCCCGTTTGAGCGTGGTGATCCAGGAGGCGTCCATGCCTTCGTGGATAAAAGTGAGGAGGTGCAGTTTGCCGAACGACCCCTGCCCCTTGGCGCGGATCAGGGTGGACACCATGGCTTCGAATTCGCTCTTGTCGCGGATGATGCTGCGGCTCATGGAGACTCCGTGTCGTGGCCGGCGCGCGGGCGCGTGCCCGGCCGCAGGGAAAATCAACACGTTCTCAGGGAGGCGGGCCTTCTTGGTGCCCTATTCCGGAAGGCGCTTCCGTCCTTATCCGTCCGGCGCGGCCCGCACCCGATTTACGGGTAGCGGCATCTACGAAAAGTCGTTGTGGACAACCTTTCCACAAGCATCGTTAAGAATTAAAATACAATTTATGTTTTATTTTCAAAATACATAGAATTTACATGAATATGTATATCATAGATTCTATTAAGCATCACGTATTTTCTTCCATTTTACATGGATGCTGCCGGGAATGTATGTTCTGCCTGAGGCGTCCTCAGCCGGAATTTCCGATGCGGGAGAGGGCAATACGGACAGGCCGTCCAGGTGTTCGGAAAAACCGATGGATTCGGCCGGAAAAATTCGTCTTGCGTTTTTCCGGGGGTTCGGGTCACATGAAACCTCGATATCCGAGAGGTGGAACCGCGATGCATCGTCGCACGCACATCAGGAACGCCAGGACGGCACGGGCCATCGCCCGCACTGCGCCGGCCGTTCCCGCGTGGGTTCTGCCGCTTTCCTCCCTGCTTCTTCTCCTCGCCCTGCGACTTATCGGCCCCTGGGCTGCTTGAGGCTTGGTGCACCGCACCGCCCGGCGTTCAGGGGACCAGAGACGGGTCGCGTGCGTTTTGCCATGAGATTTTGAAGCAGGAGTTTTTCCAATGACCGTATCCGCCAACGTAGCCGCCTTCGGCGATGCCGACCGCGTGATCATTTTCGACACCACCTTACGCGACGGCGAACAGTCGCCCGGCGCCTCGATGAACCTGGAAGAGAAGCTCCGCGTCGCCGAGGCGCTGGAGGCGATGGGCGTGGACGTGATCGAGGCGGGCTTTCCGGTCGCCTCCACCGGCGACTTCGAGGCGGTGAAGGCGATCGCCGAGCGCTCCACCGGCGCCAGCGTGATCTGCGGCCTCTCCCGCGCCACCAAGGCCGACATCGCGCGCTGCGCCGAGGCGGTGAAGCCCGCGCGGCGCCAGCGCATCCACACCTTCATCTCCACCAGCCCGCTGCACATGCAGTACAAGCTGCAGCTGCCGCCGGAAGAGGTGTTGAAGCGGGTGAGCGAGAGCGTCGCCTATGCGCGCTCCCTGGTCGAGGACGTGGAATGGTCGGCGGAGGACGGCTCGCGCACCGAGTTCGACTTCCTCTGCCGCTGCGTCGAGGCGGCGATCGCCGCGGGCGCGTCCACCATCAACATTCCCGACACCGTGGGCTATGCGGTGCCGGAGGAATATGCCGCGATGATCAAGGGCGTGATGGAAACCGTGCCCAATGCCGACAAGGCGATCTTCTCGGTGCATTGCCACAACGACCTGGGCCTGGCCACCGCCAACTCGCTGGCGGCGGTGAAGGCGGGCGCGCGGCAGGTGGAGTGCACGATCAACGGTCTGGGCGAGCGCGCGGGCAATGCGGCGATGGAAGAGATCGTGATGGCGATCCGCACCCGCCACGACAGCGTGCCCTTCGTCACCGGCATCAAGACCGAGCACATCACCAAGGTGTCGCGGATGATCTCGGCGATCACCGGCTTCCCGATCCAGCCCAACAAGGCGGTGGTCGGGGCCAACGCTTTCGCCCATGAGTCCGGCATCCACCAGGACGGCATGCTGAAGCACGCCGGCACCTACGAGATCATGACGCCGGAATCCGTCGGGCTGACCAAGTCCTCCCTGGTTCTGGGCAAGCACTCCGGGCGCGCCGCCTTCCGCCAGAAGCTCACCGAGCTGGGTTATGGCGACCTGGGCGACAACGCGGTCAACGACGCCTTCACCCGCTTCAAGGATCTCGCCGACATGAAGAAGGAGGTGTTCGACGAGGACATCGCCGCGATCATCGACGAGACCGCGATGCGCGGCCACGACCGCATCAAGCTGACCTCGCTCGAGGTCAAGTGCGGCACGGTGTTCCGTCCGCCGCATGCGGTGATGGAGCTGGAGATCGACGGCCAGCCGGCGCGCAAGGACGCCACCGGCGACGGTCCGGTGGATGCGATCTTCAAGGCGATCCGCGCCCTGGTGCCGCACGAGACGGTGCTGGAGCTCTACCAGGTGCACGCGGTGACCAAGGGCACCGACGCGCAGGCCGAGGTGACGGTGCGGCTGCGCGAGGCGGGCAAGTCGGTGAACGGCCAGGGGTCGGACACCGACACCATGGTCGCCTCCGCCAAGGCTTACATCCATGCGCTCAACAAACTGCTGGTGAAGAGGGAAAAGCAGATTCCCGGAGGCATTGCAGTTTGATTGAAGGGGGCGTCTTGCCCCGTTCACGAAAATGCCGATAATGAAAATCGGCTCTGCCAAGCCGCACGACTTGTGCTAAGAATGCCGGGGTCCGTCCCCGGCATTCGCGCATCGCGCGGGGGGAAACGGCGGATGCGGGTCTTGGGACGGGGCGCTTCGGGCGCCGAAAGTAAAAGCGAGGACGAATGTTTTCCAGGCTGACGGGATGGCTGTCCAGCGACATCGCCATCGATCTGGGCACGGCCAACACTCTGGTCTACGTAAAGGGAAAAGGCATCGTTCTGAACGAGCCGTCGGTGGTCGCCATCGCGGAGGAACGGGGCCGCACCCATGTTCTCGCGGTGGGGGAGGAGGCCAAGCTGATGCTCGGCCGCACCCCGGGCTCGATCCAGGCGATCCGGCCCTTGCGCGACGGCGTCATCGCCGACTTCCAAGTGGCGGAAGAAATGATCAAGCATTTCATCCGCAAGGTGCACAACCGCCGCAGCTTCGCCTCGCCGATGGTGGTGATCTGCGTGCCTTCGGGCTCCACCGCGGTGGAACGCCGCGCGATCCAGGAATCCGCCGAGGCGGCGGGCGCGCGCAGCGTGATGCTGATCGAGGAGCCGATGGCCGCGGCGATCGGCGCCGGGCTGCCGGTGACCGAGCCGACCGGCTCGATGGTGGTGGACATCGGCGGCGGCACCACGGAAGTGGCGGTGCTCTCCCTCGGCGGCATCGTCTATGCCCGCTCGGTGCGAGTCGGCGGCGACAAGATGGACGAGGCGATCATCGGCTACATCCGCCGCAACCATAACCTCCTGGTCGGCGAGAGCTCGGCCGAGCGCATCAAGAAGGAAATCGGCTCCGCCTGCCCGCCCGAGGACGGCGAGGGCCGCACCATGGAGATCAAGGGCCGCGACCTGATGAACGGCGTGCCGAAGGAGATCGTCCTCTCCGAACGGCAGATCGCCGAGAGCCTCGCCGAACCGGTGAGCCAGATCATCGATGCGGTGAAGGTGGCCTTGGAGCACACCGCGCCCGAACTCGCGGCGGATATCGTCGACAAGGGCATCGTGCTCACCGGCGGCGGCGCGCTCTTGTCGAATCTCGACTTCGTGCTGCGGCATGCCACCGGCCTGCCGGTGTCGATCGCCGACGATCCCTTGACCTGCGTCGCCCTGGGGACCGGCCGCGCGCTCGACAACCCCAAGACCTTCCGCAACGTGCTCTCCCGCATGTACTGAACGCCGCGCCGATGGCACGGCCGCGGGAGAGGGGCACGGTAGGCTACGCAACGTCACGGCAAGATCGTGCCTGAGGAGATCTGTGCGTGAAACCCAGCACCGTCCCCGGAAGGTGGCATACCGCTCGGCTGTTGTTCCAGCGTTTCGCCTTTGCGGTGCTGGTGGTGGCGGCCTTCGGCCTGATGCTGCTCGGCAAGGCCGACACCATCCTGGTGGAGCGCGTGCGCGGCGTCGTCGTCGACGCCATGGCGCCGGTGATTCGCGCCCTCTCCCAGCCTGCGGGCGCGCTTTCCCGCGTTGCCGACACGGTGCGCGACCTCGCCAACCTGCGCGCCGAGAACGCGCACCTGCGTGAGGACAACCAGCAGCTTTTGCGTTGGCGCGACATGGCGCGCCGCCTGGAGGCGGAGAACGCACAGCTGCAGTCCCTGCTCGACTACCGCCCGCCGCCCGCGGCGAACTCCTTCGCCACGCGGGTGATGGGCGACACCGGCGGCGCGTTCGCCCATTCGCTGCTGATCGCGGCGGGCAGCCAGGACCGCGTGCGCAAGGGCATGGCGGTGCTGGCGGGCGAGGGCCTGGTCGGACGCGTGGCGCAGGTGGGGCGGCACGCCTCGCGCGTGGTGCTGATCACCGACATTACCTCGCGGGTGCCGGTGGTGCTGGAAAACACCCGCACCCGCGCCATCCTGGCGGGTAACAACACCGAGAAACCGCGCCTGATCTATGTGCCTGCGGGCGCGCGGGTCTCGCCCGGCGACCGGGTGGTGACCTCGGGGCACGCGGGCGCGCTGCCGCCGGGGATTCCGGTGGGCGTGGTTTCGGCGGTGGACGACACGGTGATCCGGGTGCAGCCGTTCATGGACCGCGACCGCCTGGAAATCGTCCGCCTCGTCGATTTCGGCCTGTCCGGCATTCTCGGCAGCCTCGACGAGGAGAGCCGCGCCGCCCAGGCCGAGGCGCTGAGGGCGGCGCGCGAGCGCGGCCGCGCCCAGCGCTTGAACGACGCCCGTCCCGCCGCCGAAGGCGCCGGGCCGTGACGCCGCGGGAAGGATCGTTGCGGTGATCATCGAAAAGACATTCAAGCAGAAATTCGATCTGACCCTGCGCCAGACGCTGCCCTTCGTCACCGCGTTCCTCGCCGCGATGTTCATGGCGACGCAGACCCACGTGCCGCGGCTCAACTCGCTGATGCCGTCGCTGACCCTGTGCGTCGTCTATTTCTGGTCGATTCACCGCCCCGACCTGTTCGGCATGGGCTCGGCCTTCGTCATCGGCCTGATGCAGGACCTGATCACCGGCGTGCCCTTGGGCCTCGTCACGCTGACCCTGCTTTTCACCCGCGCCGGGGTGGCCACCCAGTCGCGCTTCTTCCTCGGCAAGCCGTTCGTCGTGCACTGGTGGGGGTTCGCCCTTGTCGCCTTCGCCGCGGCGGTGGTCTCCTGGCTGATCGCCGCGGCGGTGCTGGGCATCGTCGCGCCGGTGGGGCAGGTGCTGATTTCCGCGCTTCTGAGCATTGCGGTGTTCCCGCTGATCTACGGCGTCTGCGGCGTCATCGAGCACCGCCTGCTGGCGGAGGAGCCATGAGCAGCGCGCGCGACAGCGAACGCGGCAAGCTGTTCTCCCGGCGGGCGATGATGCTTGCCGCCGGGCAGGCGGGCCTGACCTTGGCGCTCGCCGGGCGGATGTACTACCTGCAGGTGATCGAGGCGGAGCGTTACGGCATTCTTGCCGACGAGAACCGCATCAGCCTGCGCCTGCTGCCGCCGCCGCGCGGCCTCATCCTCGACCGCTTCGGCCGCGAGATGGCGGTCAACCGCCAGAACTTCCGCGTTCTCGTGGTGCGCGAGCAGACCCCGGACCTCGCCCAGACCCTGGACGCGCTGGGGATGATCATTCCGCTGACCGACAAGGACAAGACCCGCATCCGCCGCGAGGTGGAGCGCAAGCGCGCTTTCATGCCGGTGCAGGTGAAGGAGAACCTCTCCTGGGAGGAGATGGCGCAGATCCAAATCAACGCCCCCGACCTGCCGGGGGTGGTGATCGACGAGGGCCTCACCCGCTTCTACCCCTATGGCGACGGCGGCGCGCAGGTGCTGGGCTACGTTTCCAGCGTGTCGGAAAAGGACCTCACCGGCGAGGCGCTCTTGGAATTGCCGGGCTTCCGCATCGGCAAGGCGGGGGTGGAGAAGATCTACGACCTGGCGCTGCGCGGCAGGGGCGGCAACTCCAAGGTGGAGGTCAACGCGCTCGGCCGGGTGATCCGCGAGCTCGAGCGCAAGGAGGGCACGCCGGGCGTCGACGTCACCCTGACCCTCGACCTGGAACTGCAGCAGTTCGCGGTGGACCGCATCGGCGAGGAGAGCGCCGCGGCGGTGGTGATCGACGTGCACACCGGCGAGATCCTGGTGATGGCCTCCACCCCCTCCTTCGACCCCAACGCCTTCAACCGCGGCCTGACGCCGGAGGAATGGAACGCTCTCATCACCAACGAGCGCGCGCCCCTGCGTAACAAGTGCATCTCGGCGCAGTTTCCGCCCGGCTCCACCTTCAAGGTGATCGTCGCCATGGCGGCGCTGGAGGCCGGAGTGATCTCGCCGGAGCAGACGGTGTTCTGCCCCGGCTACATGGACTTGGGCGAGCACCGCTTCCACTGCTGGCAGAAGCGCGGCCACGGCGCGGTCAACATGGTGGAGGCGTTGCAGCACTCCTGCGACGTCTATTTCTACGAGGTGGCGCGCCGGGTGGGCATCGACCGCATCGCCGACGTGGCGCGGCGCTTCGGCCTCGGTTCGCCCTTGGGCATCGACCTGCCGAACGAGGTTTCGGGCCTGATCCCCGACCGCGCCTGGAAGCGGGCGTTCAACGGCCAGCCGTGGCTGCCGGGCGAAACCCTGAACGCCGGCATCGGCCAGGGCTACGTGCTCGCCACGCCGCTGCAGCTTGCGGTGATGGCGGCGCGCATCGCCAACGGCGGCATGGCGGTGAAGCCGCGCCTCACCCGCGAACTCGTCACCACTGCCGGGCTCAAGCCGGTCAATGCCGCCGCCCTCGCGCCGGTGGGGGTGAACCCCAAGTCGGTGGCCCTGGTGCGGCGCGGCATGTACGAGGTGGTGAACAACCCCACCGGCACCGCGCACCGCTCCGGCTTCGACCTCAACGGCCAGAAGATGTCGGGCAAGACCGGCAGTTCGCAGGTGCGCCGCATCACCATGAAGGAGCGCGAAACCACCGGCGTGCTGAAGAACGACGCCCTGCCGTGGAAGGAGCGCGACCACGCGCTGTTCATCGCCTTTGCGCCCGCGGATGCGCCGCGCTATGCCTGCTGCGTCGTCGTCGAGCACGGCGGCGGCGGCTCTGCGGTGGCCGCGCCGATCGCCTCGGACATCATGAAGGAAGCGCTGAAGCGCGACCCCTCGCGGCCGCGCGGGCCGCAGCCGCTGCCGGAAGTGGAGGTCTAGGCATGCCCAAGGATTTCCGCTCCCTCCAGGACCGCCTGCGCCAGCAGGACATGACGCTCGGCGAAAAGCTGCGGCAGATCAGCTGGACCTACATCCTCCTCATCTCCATCGTCGCCACCGCCGGGTTCTTCATGCTCTATTCCGCGGCGAACGGCCAGTGGGAGCCCTGGGCGTCGCGCCAGATCGCGCGCTTCGGCATCGGCCTTCTGGCGATGCTGGCGCTGGCGCTGATCAACATCCGCGTCTACCTGCGCTATGCCTACGTGTTCTATGCGGTGAGCCTGGTGCTGCTGGTCGCGGTGGACGTGAAGGGCGTAATCGGCATGGGCGCGCAGCGCTGGATCGACTTCGGGGTGATCCGCCTGCAGCCCTCGGAGCTGATGAAGATCGCCCTGGTGCTCAGCCTCGCGCGCTATTTCCACGGCCTCTCGATCGAGGACATCGGCCGCCCGGTGTCGCTGATCGTGCCGCTGTTCATGACGCTTGCGCCGGTCGGCCTGATCCTCAAGCAGCCGGACCTCGGCACCGCCCTGATGCTGATGATGGGCTCGGGCATCGTGTTTTTCGCCGCCGGGGTGCGGCTGTGGAAGTTCGCGCTGGTGATCGCGGGAGGGCTCGCCGCGATCCCGGTGGGCTGGGGCATGCTCCACGACTACCAGCGCAACCGCGTGCTCACCTTCATCAACCCGGAACGCGACCCCCTCGGCGCGGGCTATCACATCCTGCAATCGAAGATCGCGCTCGGTTCCGGCGGCATCTTCGGCCGCGGCTTCATGCAGGGCACGCAAAGCCACCTCAACTTCCTGCCGGAGAAACAGACCGACTTCATCTTCACCATGCTGGCGGAGGAATTCGGCATGGTCGGCGGGCTGGCGCTCCTCTCCCTCTACACCCTGATCGTGGTCTTCGGCCTGGTCATCGCGCTGCGCTGCCGTCACCACTTCGGACGCCTCCTCGCGCTCGGGCTCACCGCCAACTTCTTCCTCTACGTGTTCATCAACATCGCCATGGTGATGGGCCTGATCCCAGTGGTCGGCGTGCCGCTGCCGCTGATCTCCTACGGCGGCACGGTGATGCTCACCCTGATGTGC
>JBFWJB010000128.1:0-8383 GCA_050253435.1 Rhodospirillaceae bacterium | reverse complement strand
TTCGACCCCACCTGCAACCAGGCCGATGAATACCGGTCCCTCGCGAAGAAGATCGTCGAGAACAAGAAGTTCGTCATCCCGACCCCGCTCGAGATGGAAGACCTGGAACCCCTGCTCATGGAATTCGGCATCATGGATGTCGAGGACGAGAGCGTCGTCGGCAAGACCGCCGCCGAGCTGGCGGACTGATCCGGGTTTTGTGTCAACACACGTCAGAGGAGGGCCGAATATGGCTGCGATGACGCGCGAAGAAACGCAGAACCTGATTGCCGAGGTTCTGGCGGTCTATCCCGAAAAGGCGAAGAAGGACCGCGCCAAGCACTTGATGGTCAACGACCAGTCCCTCGAGGTGGCGAAGAAGTGCATCACCTCGAACCGCAAGTCGTTGCCTGGCGTGATGACCATCCGCGGCTGCGCCTACGCCGGTTCCCGCGGCGTGTGCTGGGGCCCGGTGAAGGACGTGGTGCACATCTCCCACGGCCCGGTGGGCTGCGGCATGTATTCCACCATGGGCCGCCGCCACTACGCCAACGGCACCACCGGGGCGGACGTGTTCACCACGATCAACGTCACCTCGGACTTCCAGGAACGCGACATCGTGTTCGGCGGCGATAAGAAGCTGAAGGCGATGATCGACGAGCTGGAAAAGCTGTTCCCGCTGGCCAAGGGCTACACCATCCAGTCGGAATGCCCGATCGGCCTGATCGGCGACGACATCGAAAGCGTCGCCAAGGTCAAAGGCGCCGAGATCGGCAAGACCATCGTGCCGGTGCGGTGCGAGGGTTTCCGCGGCGTCTCGCAGTCGCTCGGCCACCACATCGCCAACGACAGCATCCGCGACTGGGTGCTGCCCACCCGCGACGGCAAGGACGACGGCTTCGAAACCACGCCCTATGACGTCAACATCCTCGCCGACTACAACATCGGCGGCGATATCTGGCCGTCGCGCATGCTGCTGGAAGAAATCGGCCTGCGCGTCATCGCTCAGGCCCCCGGCGACGGCACCTTGATGGAAATGGAAAAGCTGCCCAAGGCGAAGCTCAACCTGCTCCACTGCTACCGCTCGATGAACTACATCGCGCGCCACATGGAAGAGAAGTACGGCACGCCGTGGATGGAATACAACCTCTTCGGCCCGACCAAGATCGAACAGTCCCTGCGCGCCATCGCGGAACGCTTCGACGACAAGATCAAGGACGGCGTCGAGCGCGTGCTCGCCAAGTACAAGCCGCAATGGCAGGCGGTGGTGGACAAGTACCGCCCGCGCCTGGAAGGCAAGACCGTGATGCTCTACGTCGGCGGCCTGCGCCCGCGCCACATCATCGGCGCCTACGAGGACCTCGGCATGGAGGTGGTCGGCACCGGCTACGAATTCGCCCATAACGACGACTACGACCGCACGATCAAGGAAATGGGCGACGCCACCCTGATCTACGACGACGTGACGGCCTACGAGCTGGACGAGTTCGTCAAAAAGATCAATCCGGACCTCATCGGCTCGGGCATCAAGGAAAAGTACCAGTTCCAGAAGATGGGCTTCCCGTTCCGTCAGATGCACTCCTGGGACTATTCCGGCCCGTACCACGGCTACGACGGGTTCGCGATCTTCGCCCGCGACATGGACATGACGCTCAACAATCCGTGCTGGAAGGAAATGAAAGCCCCGTGGCTGCGCCCCTCCCAGCCGGAAACCCAGGCGGCATAGCCATAAAGAAAAAACTTCGCGGAGGGACTCGGTCCCTCCGCACCTCCCCTTGGTTTTTCGCCGCGTAGCGGCAGGCAATATGCGGCGGCAAACGCGGCAGGCCGATGGCGCTTCGCGCAAAAAACATAAGGGGTCCGGGGCCCGCGGCCCCGGCGGGTGCGGGCAGAGCCCGCGAGTTTTTGAGCAAGCGGCGGAGCCCGCGCGTTTTGGAGTTTGACCCCCGTCGTCCACGGATGAGTGGCGCGGGAAGGAGAAGAGCCATGAGCCAGACTGTCGAGAACATCAAGGCCGGCTACCCGTTGTTCCTGGACGAGGACTACCAGGAGATGTTCGCGGGCAAGCGCGCCGATTTCGAGGAAGCCCCCTCGCCGGAGAAGGTGCGCGAGATCTTCGAGTGGACCACCACCGCCGAGTACAAGGAGATCAACTTCTCCCGCGAGGCGGTGACGATTTCCCCGGCGAAGTGCTGCCAGCCCTTGGGCGCGGTGCTGTGCGCGCTGGGGTTCGAAAAGACCCTGCCCTACGTGCACGGTTCGCAGGGGTGCGTCGCCTATTTCCGCACCTACTTCAACCGTCACTTCAAGGAGCCGGTGGCCTGCGTTTCGGACTCGATGACCGAGGACGCGGCGGTGTTCGGCGGCCACAACAACATGTACCAGGGCCTGGAGAACGCTTTCAGCCTCTATAAGCCCGAGGTCATCGCGGTTTCCACCACCTGCATGGCCGAGGTCATCGGCGACGACCTGAACGCGTTCATCAACAACGCGAAGAAGGAAGGCCACGTGCCGCAGGACCTGCCGGTGCCGTTCGCCCACACTCCCAGCTTCGTCGGCAGCCACGTCACCGGCTGGGACAACATGATGGAGGGCATCCTGCGCACCTTCACCGCGCAGGCGATGGAAGGCAAGGAGCCGGGGGCGAACGGCAAGATCAACCTGGTGCCGGGCTTCGAGACCTACCTCGGCAACTATCGTGTGCTGAAGCGCATGATGGACGAGATGGACGCGCCCTACACCCTCTTGTGCGACCCCACCGAGGTGCTGGACACCCCGGCGGACGGCGAATACCGCATGTACGCGGGCGGCACCACGCAGTACGAGGCCAAGGATGCGCCCAACGCCATCGACACCCTGCTGCTGCAGCCGTGGCAGCTGGTGCGCACCAAGAAGGTGGTCAAGGATCTGTGGAACCAGCCCGCCACCCCGGTGGTCTACCCGATGGGCCTGGCGGGCACCGACGCCTTCCTGATGGCGGTTTCCGAACTCACCGGCAAGGCGATCCCCGAGAGCCTGACCAAGGAGCGCGGTCGCCTGGTGGACATGATGACCGACAGCCACTCCTGGCTGCACGGCAAGACCTTCGCGCTGTGGGGCGATGCGGATTTCGTCCTCGGCATGGTGCGCTTCCTCCTGGAGTTGGGGGCGGAGCCGACGCACATCCTCTGCGCCCACGCCAACAAGAAGTGGGAAAAGGAAGTCCAGAAGGTGCTGGACGCCTCCCCCTTCGGCGCCAACGGCAAGATCTACATCGGCAAGGACCTGTGGCACATGCGGTCGCTGGTGTTCACCGACCGGCCGGACTTCATGATCGGCAACTCCTACGGCAAGTTCATCCAGCGCGACACCCGCGCGCTCGACCCGGATTTCGAGGTGCCGCTGATCCGCATCGGCTTCCCGATCTTCGACCGTCACCACCTGCACCGCGCCACCACCATCGGCTACGAGGGCGCGATGCAGATGCTCACCACCATCGTCAACGCGGTGCTGGAGCAACTGGACAAGGAAACGGGGTTGCTGGGTAAAACCGACTTCAACTACGATCTTATTCGCTAAGGTTTCCGAAGGGCGGCCGCGGCGCTCCGGAGCTTCCGGAACGGCGCAGCCGCCCCCCGGTTTTTCCGGGTGGAAGCTGCCGTGCAACTTCGGAAACCTGAGGAGGCAACCATGCCCAGCGTCATGGTGCGGCGGAACGACGAAGGCAAACTGTTGTTCTATGTCGCAAAAAAGGACCTGGAGGAGGTCATCGCGTCGGTGGAGCACGACACTGCCGACGCATGGGGCGGCGAGGTCACTCTCGGCGACGGGGAGAAGTTCTACATCGACCCGATCAGCCCGCCCCCGGCCTTCCCCACCACCTTGCGTTTCAAACGAGTCGACTGAACCCGGACGGGCCGCTGTGCCGCGCGGCCGATCCGTAGAGAAGGAGAACCAAGCCGTGGCCATGATCATCGATAAGGACAGCTGCACCGCCTGCGGCGAGTGCCAGACCGTCTGCCCGACCGGGGCGATCTCCCCGGCCAAGGGCGTCTACAAGATCGACCCCGATATCTGCACCGAATGCGAGGGCGAGGCCGACGAGCCGCAGTGCATGAACACCTGCCCCGACGGCTGCATCGACTACCTCACCGCCTGAACCCATCGGCGGAGGACCGGCAGAGCCCGGTCCTCCCCACTCCACCCACGCTGCGGGAGGTTGCCATGCCTGAAGCCGTCCACCCGATCACCGAGGCGATCGCCCTGCGCATCGGCCTGGCCGCCCGCGCCCTGCCGGATGTGGAGCCGCAACGCCTGATCCAGGCGATCCTCGACGCGCTCAAGGGCGAAACCCCCAACCCGATCAACCTCCAGGCGCTCACCGTGCGCCGCCTCAAGGAGGCGATCGACGGCGAACTGGCGGAACAGCCGAACGCTCAGCTGAAGGAGGCGGTGGCCTACCTGCGCGGCGAACTCTCGGTCACCGAAATGGCCGACGACCTGCCCGCGCCTGCGCCGTACGCAGACGGCGACATGCCCGGCTCGATCCGCGTCGCGCTCGCCTCCAACGCCGGGCAGTCGCTCGACGGCCACTTCGGCACCTGCGTGCGCTTTCTGATCTATCAGGTCTCCCCCACCGAGGCCCGCCTGGTGGAGGTGCGCCGCGCCGAGAACGGCCGCACCGAGGACATGGACAAGAACGACCTGCGCGCCGAACAGATCCGCGATTGCGACCTGCTCTATGTCGTCTCCATCGGCGGCCCCGCCGCCGCCAAGGTGGTGCGCCGCGATATCCACCCGGTGAAGAAGCCCGCAGGCGGCGAGGCCCGTATCATCCTGACGGAACTCCAGGGCGCGCTCGCCGCACCGCCGCCGTGGCTCGCCAAGGCGATGGGCAAGGTCTACGCCCATACCTGGGAACCCGTGGATGATTGACCGCGAAACCCTCGCCGCGGCGCTGCAAACCGTCGCCCGCAGCGAAACCCGCGACGCTGGCGCCATCGCCCAGGCCCTGCGCACCGCGCTGCCGGACCTCATCGTCTCCACCTGCGACGACGACGACGTTTGCGGCGTTTCCCCGCTCGCCCGGACTCCGGGCGTCAACCTCTACCTCCTCTCCTCTTCCGGCGCCTGCCTGGGCCTCACCCGCGACCCGGAAATGGCCCTGGGCCTAGTGCTGGCGCAGGTGACGGAAGAGTAAGGCCGAAACTCCGACCGTCACTCCCCGGGCTTGTCTTGGGGGCGCGCTCTCATTTTTTGCCAATTATCTGTATTTCTTGATATTATCTCTCTCCGATACGGGCAGGCGGATTGTTGGGAAGGCTGCGGGCAGGCGGCCATCCGCGTATAAAGGGCCGTGGTGGACAGGATGCGCGACATGCACCGGGACGGTGCCGGAGAGCCCGTGGATGGCGGGGATGCCCTGGGCTTTTATTCGGCTGAGCGGCGCGAGCGCCAGCGCAAGCTGCGCCGCAAGGTGCAGCGCGGCGTGGAGGAGGAGACGCAGATCTTCGGCTCCCTCGCTGCGGTTCCCGACGCGCTGACCGACCTTTGCGCCCACGAGGGCGTCGCCGACCTGCGGCGGCAGAAACTGTTCCTTCAGCGCTACAAGATCGACAATCCCTACTTCCGCTCCTGTCTGCCCGGTCCGGGCGGCACCGCGGAAGTCGGCGGGCGGCAGTGCGCGCACTTCTCCGGCTACGATTACCTTGGCCTGGCTCAGGACGCGCGGGTGCGCGAAGCGGCCAAGGCGGCGGTGGACGCCTACGGCCCCACCGTCTCGGCCAGCCGCATCGCCTCCGGCGACAACGCGCTGCACCGCGAGCTGGAGGCGGCGATCGCCGGGTTCCTCGGCGTCGAGGACAGCATTGTCTTCATCAGCGGCTATGGCACCAACGTCACCACTCTCGAGCATCTTTTCGGACCCGGCGACCTCATTCTTTGCGACGCCTTCGCCCACAACAGCCTGTTTTCCGGCTGCGAGGCCTCGGGTGCGACCTTCATGCGCTTCCCCCACAACGACGCCGACGCGGCGGAGAGGCTGCTGGCGCGCCATCGCCTCGCCTACCGGCGGGCGCTGATCGTCATCGAGGGGGTCTACAGCATGGAGGGCTCGATCCCTGACCTGCCGCGCTTCGCCGCGCTCAAGGCCGCGTATAAAGCGCTCTTGATGGCGGACGAGGCGCATTCCCTCGGCACCCTGGGGCGTCAGGGGCGCGGCATCGGCGAGCATTGGGGCATGGCGCCGGGGGAGATCGACCTGTGGATGGGCACCCTCAGCAAGGCGTTCGCCAGCGCCGGAGGCTTCATCGCCGGGCCGCACGATTTCGTCGATTATCTGCGCTACACCGCGCCCGGCTTCATTTTCAGCGTCGGGCTGTCGCCCGCCGATTGCGGCGCGGCGCTTGCCGCGGTGCGCATTTCGCAGGCGGAGCCGTGGCGGCGCGAGAAGCTCGCGGAGAATGCCGAGCGTCTGCGCGCCGCCTTCCGCGCGCGCGGGTGGAACATCGGCCTGAGCCGGGAATCCCCGGTGGTGCCGCTCATCGTCGGCAATTCCCTGGACTGCCTGCGGCTGTCCGGGGCGCTTTACGAGGCGGGGGTCAACGTGCACCCGATCCTGTATCCGGGGGTGCCGGAAAACCAGACCCGCCTGCGCTTCTTCGTTTCGGCGTCGCACACGGCGGAGCAGATCGACCGCACGGTCGAGGCGCTGGCGGCCGCGCTGACGGGGGAAAGGACCTGACCGGCCCGCCTTGGGGCGCGGTCACAACAAGAGGGGAAGTGGCGTGGTGATTTCAGGCAGGACGATCCGGTTGGCCCTGTGCGCCGCGCTGTGCGCCGCCGGGCTCGCCGCCGCCGCGGC
Organism: Rhodospirillaceae bacterium; assembly: GCA_050253435.1. Taxonomy (GTDB): domain Bacteria; phylum Pseudomonadota; class Alphaproteobacteria; order Rhodospirillales; family Rhodospirillaceae; genus Oleispirillum. The sequence continues at coordinate 1,563 of JBFWJB010000128.1, read as the reverse complement.
AGCGGAGGCGGCGGAACAGAGCGCCATCGGCGCGCTCGGCACCCTGCGCCCGCGCTCCGGCCTGGTGCCGGTGGCGGGCCGCGCGGGCGAGGTGATCGCGGCGATCCCGGTGGCGGTGGGCGACAAGGTTGCGGCGGGGGCGGTGCTTGCCGCCTACGGAGACCGCGACCGTCTCGGCCTCGAGGCGCGGCTGATCCGCGCCGAACTGGAGGAGCTGGAGGGCAACACGGCGCGCGACCTCGCCACCCAGGATCTCGCCGTCGCCAAGGCCCGCGAGGACGAGAAGCGCGCCGCGGCGAGCCTTTCGAGCTACCGCCAGATCAGCGCCAACGCCCAGGTCGCCTCGGTGCGCATCGAGCGCGAAAACGCGGTTGCCGACGCCCGCCACGGGGTACGCACCGCCATTGCCGCCCGCGACAAAATCGCCACCAAGGCCAAACTGGCCAGGGCGCTGATCCTGCTGCGCCTGGAGCGGGCCGAGATGAATCTCAAGGGGGCGGACCTGCTCGCTCCCTTCGCGGGGACGGTGGTCGACGTCCACAAGGGCGTCGGCGAGGCGGCGGGCGGCCCGGTGGTGACGCTTGCCGATCTCTCCCGCATGCAGGTGGTGAGCGAGGTCTACGAGGGCGATCTCGCCCGCGTCGCGGTGGGCAACGCCGCCACCGCCACCGCCAAGGCGCTGGCCAAGCCGCTCTCCGGCAAGGTGGCGCGCATCGGCCGCCTCATCAACGCCGACAGCAAGGTCGCCAAGGTGTGGATCGACCTCGACGCGCCGGATCCGGCTGCCCGCTACATCGGCATGGAAGTCAACGTCAGCATCGTGCCGTAGCACGCAACGGGACGCGTCGCCGCCATGAACCCGATCGTCCGCATTGCCTGGGGCAACACCTTCCAGAACATGCGCCGCACCCTGGTGGCGCTGGGCGGCATTGCGTTCTCGATTCTCCTGGTGTTCCTCCAGCTCGGCTTCCTGCAGGCGGCGAAAACCCAGGTGACGCTGCTCTTCGATTATTTCGACTTCGACGCGGCCATGTTCGGCGAACGCTACCAGATTCTCGCCACCGCGCCGGAGTTCGACCGCCACCGCCTGATCCAGGCGTCCGTAGACCCCGACGTGGTGGACACCTTCAAGCTCAACGTTCAGGGCGCGCGCTGGTTCAACCCCGAAACCCTGCTCGAATCCTCGCTGCTGGTGATCGGCCTCGACGATAAGCCGGAATTCATCCGCGATCCGGAACTGCGCGACGGCATGCGCACCCTGCGCGACGGCCGCTCGGTGATCCTCGACCGCTTCTCTCACGCCGACTACGGGGAGAAGGCGGTGGGCCTCAAGGGCAACGTGCGCAACCTGGAAGTGGAGGCCACCGCGCTTTTCGGTCTCGGCCTGTTCTTCTACGCCGAGGGTTCGCTCGCCACCAACGAAGGCAACTTCCTGCTTCTCACCGGGCGCGGGGTCAACGGCGTCACTCTCGGGCTGATGAAGTTCCGCCCCGGCGCCGACCCGGAGGCGGTGGTGAAGCGCATCCGCACCCTGGTGCCGTCCGACGTGGTGGTGATGACCCG
>JBFWJB010000127.1:0-8399 GCA_050253435.1 Rhodospirillaceae bacterium | reverse complement strand
CATGGTCACTTCACCAGTTTTACGGTAAGCCTTCCCTATCGGCTGACGCATATCGACCGATGAGGCGCGGTTATGACTCCCCCCACGCAGATACTCTTCGTTGATGATGATCCCATGGTTTTGCAAGGACTTAAGCGGGCCTTGCACCGTCATCATGCGGACTGGTCGATGCGCTTCGTCGAAAGTGCGGAGGCGGCCTTCGCCGCCATGCACGCCACCCCCGCCGACGTGGTGATCAGCGATTTGCGCATGCCGGGAATGGACGGCGTGCAGTTCCTCGAACGCGTCGCCTCGCTGTGGCCCGCCACGGTGCGCGTCATCCTCTCCGGCCAGACCGAGCGCGAGACCCTGCTGCGCGCCATCGGCCCGGCGCCGCAGTTCCTCGCCAAGCCGTGCAGCGCCGAGCGCCTGGAGACGGTGATCTCCCGCGCGCTGCGCCTGCGCCGCCTGCTCGGCGACCCCGCCTTTCTCGAGCGCGTCGGCCAGTTGCGCACCCTGCCCTCGCCGCCCGGCATCTACACCCAGTTGATGGAGGCGATCCGCAACGACACCGCGCCGCTTGATTCGGTCGGCCGCATCGTCGCGCAGGACCTAGCGTTCTCCGCGCGGTTGCTGCAGATCGCCAATTCGCCGGTATTCGCCCTGCCGATGACCGTCTCCGACGTGTCGCACGCGGCGCGCCTGCTCGGCATCGACACCATCCGCGCGCTGGCGCTGACCCACGGCATGGTTTCCTCGCTTTCCGGCATCGATCTCGGCGGCCTGCCGATCGAGCAGTTGTGGATGGACGGCATCCAGTGCGGCACCGTCACCCGCCACATGGCGCTCAACATGCGCGCGCCGTCGGACCTCGCCAACGAGGCGACGCTCGCGGGGATGCTGCACGGCATCGGCCAACTGCTGCTGGCGATGAACGACCCGCGCCGCCACCGCGCCGCGCGCGCCGCCGCCAAAGCCGGGCAATTGCGCCTCCCCGACGCGGAGGAACGTCTGTTCGGCTTCAACCACGCGCTGGCCGGGGGCTACCTGCTGCACCTCTGGGGCTTTCCCGACGCGGTGGTGGAGGGCGTCATCGGCTGGCCCTTCCCCTCGCGCATCGGCGAATTGCCAAACCTGCCCACCACCGCCGATTTCGTGCATATCGCCCGCGTCGCCATGCAGCTCGACCGCGCCAGCGGCGATCTGCCGATCGAGGCCGACGACCTGGCCGAAAACGGTGCGGACATCGCGCGGCTTTCCGCCTTCGACGCGCAGGAGAACCTGCCGCAGTGGATCCGCAGCTGCCCGCACCTCGGCCACGCCTCCCTATGACGGCGGGTTGATTTCCCGCCGCGTTTCCGTACCCTGGAGGACGAGGCGGCCGCCCGGACGGCGGCGCGACGGAGGAATCCCCATGAGTCAACTGTTCATCGTTTCCGTGGTCTGCCCGGACCGCACCGGATTGATCGCGGCGCTTGCCGAATGCCTGTTCGACCTCGGCGCCAACCTGGGCGACGCCGCCTTCGCGGTGCTGGGCCGCGGCGCGGAATTTTCCGCGGTGTGCGACATGCCCGACGGCATCTCCCCCGCCGCGGTGGAGGCGGCGCTGAAATCCCTGCCGGAGACGGAGGGCGGCGAGGTTTCGGTGCGCGACTTCGCCTTCGCGCCGGAACAGGACCACACCGGACAAACCACCCATACCATCGAGGTGGGCGGCGGCGACCGGCCCGGTCTGGTGGCGCGGCTGGCGGAAGTGTTCCAGGAATACGGGGCCAACATCGTGCGGCTCAACAGCGCCCGCAGCGGGCGCGGCAGCGCCGCCTCCTATCTGGTGCGCATCGCCGCCTACATTCCGGAAGAGACCGCCGCTTCCTGCCTCAACACCGTGGCCAACACCGCGGGCGAGCTGGGACTCACCTGCCGCATCGACCCGGCCTAGAAACGTTCAGGTTCCGGAAATTCCGGCGAGCGCGCCGCGATCCACCGCGAAGCGCCGCACCCCGACCGGGCGCAGGTTGCCGGCGCGGCGGAATTCCGCGATGGTGCGGCTCGCCGTCTCGGTGGTGATGCCGAGCATTGCGCCGATATCCTCGCGGGAAAGCATCTCGAAGGAGTCCCCCTCCTCCGACAGCAGCAGGAGAAGCCGCGCCACGCGGGTGCGGGCGCTGCCGGTGGACAACAGGGTGAGCCAGGTGTCCGCCTCGGAGACCGAGGCATGCCAGAAGGCCATCAGTTGACGGTGCAGGCGCGGCGTTTCGCCCTCGATACGCAGCAGCACCTCGCGCGGCAGGCGGCAGACGCGGGTGGGCTGCAGCGCCACCGCCTGATGCTCGCAATCGCCGCCCAGCAGCACCTCGAGCGCGATCGCCGCGCCGCCGCGCGCCAGACGCACGATACGCTGGCTGCCGTCGGGGAGGAACTGCTCCAGCTTCACCAGGCCGTCGCGGATCATGTAGACCGCCTGCCCCGGATCGCCCTGACGGTAGAGCACGTCTCCAGGCAAAAAGCCGAGATCGGCGATCTGCATCTGGCCGAAGCGGGAGATCTCCTCATCCGTGAGATCGCGGAACAGCGCGCCTTCACGCCGCAGGCAGAACCGGCAGGCCTGCCCCAGGTCCGTCGTCCCGTCGAAATGCGCCTGATCCACCTCCGCTCTCCCCTCCGGCCGCACAAGCCGGTCCTTACGCATTGCCGATTATCCTTTGTGCCTGTTTTTTGCCGTTTTGTCGCGCACTCAGGTAGGGTATTCCTGCGTGCTTCCTTGGAAAAGGCCTCCTGATGACCCGACCCGACCGCCGCCTTTCCGTCGCGCCGATGATGGACTGGACCGACAGCCTCGACCGCCGCTTCCTGCGCCTGATCACCCGGCGCACCCTGCTCTACACCGAAATGGTGACGGCGCAGGCGCTGATCCACGGCGACGCCGCAGCACTGCTCGCCCACCGGACGGAGGAACATCCCCTGGCGCTGCAGCTCGGCGGCGGCGAGCCGGAACTCCTCGCCGAGGCGGTGCGCATCGCCGAGGGGCACGGCTTCTGCGAGATCAACCTCAACGTCGGGTGCCCGTCGGACCGGGTTTCCGCCGGGCGCTTCGGCGCCTGCCTGATGACCGAGCCCGCCACCGTGGCCGCCTGCGTCGCCGCCATGGCCCGCGCCACCGCCCTGCCCATCACCGTGAAGCACCGCATCGGCGTAGACGAGACCGACAGCTACGAGCACCTTGCGGGCTTCGTTTCCACGGTTGCCGACGCCGGCTGCCGCTGCTTCATCGTGCATGCGCGCAAGGCCTGGCTTTCCGGCCTTTCGCCCAAGGAGAACCGCGAGGTGCCGCCCCTGCGCTACGACGTGGTGCGCCGCCTCAAGGCGGATTTTCCGGCGCTCGAAATCATCCTCAACGGCGGCATCCTCTCGCTGGATGCGGCGTTGGCCGAGATCGGCCCGCTCGACGGCGTGATGCTGGGGCGCGCCGCCTACGAGACGCCCTATGTGCTCGCCGCCGCCGACTCCAGGGTGTTCGGCGACGACGAGCCGCCGAAAAGCCGCCACGCCGTCGCCGAAGACCTGGCCGCGCTGGCCGAGGCGGTGACGGCGGAGGGCACGCCGCTGCCCCGCCTCACCCGCCATGCCCTTGGCCTGTTCCACGGCCGTCCGGGGGCGAAACTGTGGCGCCGCGCGCTCGGCGAGGACGCCCGCGATCCGCAGTGGCAGGGGCCGCGCGCGGGCGAGCTGATCCGCGCCGCGGCGCAGGCGATTCCACAGGCGGCGGCTTGCGAATAAGCATGGTCAGGCGGCGGCAAATCCTCCATAAAGGGGCGATTATCCCGCCGTTTCGCAGCATGGACGCGCCATGACCACCGGATTCACCCAACGGCATCTCCTCGGCACGCGGACGCTCTCCGCTGTGGAGATCGTCGACCTGCTCGACCGCGCCGACCGCTACGTCGCGGTCAACCGCTCGCCGGAGAAGAAACTCTCCGTGCTGTCCGGGCGCACCGTCGTCAACCTGTTCTACGAGAACTCGACGCGCACCCGCACCTCGTTCGAGCTCGCGGCGAAGCGCCTCGGCGCCGACGTCGTCAACATGCAGACCGGCGCAAGCTCGGTGGCCAAGGGCGAAACCCTGATCGACACCGCCGCGACGCTCAACGCCATGCACCCCGACGTGCTGGTGGTGCGCCATCACGACTCCGGCGCGGTCAGCCTGCTGTCGCAGAAGGTCAACTGCGCGGTGGTCAACGCCGGCGACGGCAAGCACGAGCACCCCACCCAGGCGCTCCTGGACGCGCTCACCATCCGCCGCCGCAAGGGCAAGCTCGCGGGACTCAAGGTGGCGATCTGCGGCGACGTGCTGCACAGCCGGGTGGCGCGCTCCAACATCCATCTGCTCACCACCATGGGGGCGGAGGTCCGCCTCGTCGCGCCGCGCACCTTGTGCATTCCCGGCGCGGAATCGATGGGGGTCTCGGTGTTCCACGACATGTCCGCCGGAATCTCCGGCTGCGACATCGTGATGATGCTGCGCATCCAGAACGAGCGGATGTCCGGCGGCTACATTCCCTCGACGCGCGAATACTTCCGCCATTTCGGCCTCGACCGCGAGCGGCTGGCCGCCGCCAAGCCCGACGCCCTGGTGATGCACCCCGGCCCGATGAACCGCGGCGTCGAAATCGACTCCGACATCGCCGACGATGTGGACCGCAGCGTCATCCGCGAGCAGGTGGAAATGGGCGTGGCGGTGCGCATGGCGGTGCTGGAGAGCGTCACCCGCAACCTCGCCCGCGAGAACGGCGAACCCTGGGGGAGCGAGAAATGAAGCCGATGCCGGGAAAAACCGCCTACATCAACGCCCGCCTGCTGGACCCGGCGAGCGGCCTGGACGCTGCGGGCGCGCTGCTCACCGAAGGCGAAACCATCGCCGCGATCGGCGACATCGGCGAAATTCCCGCCGACGCCCTGGTGGTGGACTGCCGCGGCCTGTGCCTCGCGCCGGGGCTGGTGGACATGCGGGTGCAACTGCGCGAACCGGGCGAGGAGCACAAGGAAACCATCGCCTCGGCCTGCCGCGCCGCGGTGGCGGGCGGCGTCACCTCCATGGTCTGCCTGCCCAACACCGGCCCGGTGATCGACAACGACGCGGTGGTGGAGTTCGTCGCGCGGCGCGCCCGCCAGGTGGGCCTGACCAAGGTCTACCCCTACGGCGCGGCGACCAAGGGATTGACCGGCGGGGAAGTCGCCGAGATCGGCCTTCTGGCGGAATCCGGCGCGGTCGCCTTCACCGACGGGGAGCGCGCCGTCGCCTCTGCCGTGGTGATGAGCCGCCTGCTCTCCTACGCCGCGGGCTTCGGCCACCTCATCGTGCAGCACCCGGAGGAGCCGACGCTCGCGGGCGGCGACATGAACGCCGGAACCACCGCCGGACGCCTCGGGCTCTCCGGCATTTCTCCCGCCGCCGAGTGGATCATGCTGGAGCGCGACCTGCGCCTCGTCGAGGTCACCGGCGCGCGCTACCACGCCGCCCACATTTCCACCGCCGAAAGCGTCGCGATCATCCGCCGCGCCAAGGAAAAGGGCCTTGCCGTGACCTGCGACACCGCGCCGCCCTATGCCCTTCTCACCGAAGAAGCGGTGGGCGAGTTCCGCACCTTCGCCAAGCTCTCCCCGCCCCTGCGCAAGGAGAGCGACCGCGCCGCCATCGCCGCGGGGCTGGCCGACGGCGCCATCGACTGCCTCGCCTCCGACCACAGCCCGCAGGATGCGGACTCCAAGCGCAAGACCTTCCACGATGCGGCGTTCGGCGGCGTCGGCGTGCAGACCCTGCTCTCCGCCACCCTGGAAATCGCCCGCGCCGGCGGCATCGGCCTTTTGGACGCGCTGGCCGCGGTGACGGTCAACCCCGCCCGCATCCTCGGCCTGCCCGCCGGGCGGCTGACCGCCGGAGCGGCCGCGGACCTGGCGCTGTTCGACCCCGAGGCGCGGTGGGAAGTCAACGCCGACACCCTGCTTTCCAAGTCGAAGAACTCGCCGTTCGACGAATCCGTCCTGCCCGGTCGCGTCGCCCGCACCGTGATCGACGGCCGCACCGTGTTCGAGGATGCGGCCCATGGTTGAGGTCGGCGTGTTCGCTCTCGTTCTCGCCGCGGCAGGCGGATACCTGCTCGGCTCCGTGCCCTTCGGCCTGGTGCTGACGCGGCTCGCCGGGCTCGGCGATTTGCGGCAGATCGGCTCCGGCAACATCGGCGCGACCAACGTGCTGCGCACCGGGCGCAAGGGCCTGGCGCTCGCCACCCTGCTGCTCGATTCCGGCAAGGGGGCGATCGCCGCCGTCGGCGCCCTGCTGCTCGCCGGGCCGCAGGCCGCCCTGGTCGCCGGGCTGTTCGCGGTGCTCGGCCACAACTTCCCGGTCTGGCTCAACATGAAGGGCGGCAAGGGCGTCGCCACCACGCTGGGGGTGCTGCTCGCCACCTCTCCGGCAGTCGGCGTGCTCGCCTGCCTGGTCTGGCTCGCGGTGGCGTGGTTCCTCCACTATTCGTCGCTCTCCGCCCTGGTGGCGCTCACCCTCGCGCCGCTTTTCGCGCTCGCCTTCGGCGATATGGACCAGGCCCTGGTCTATGCGGTGCTGGCGGTGCTGGCGCTGATCCGCCACCGCGCCAACATCGAGCGCCTGCTGGCGGGCACCGAGCCGCGCATCGACCTGAAGAAGAAATTCAAGAAGCCATGACGCGGCAACTGGCAGACGGCGAAAGGCTGGATTGGCTGCGGCTCTACCGCTCCGAGAACGTCGGTCCCGTCGCCTTCCGCCGCCTGCTCGCCCGCTTCGGCAGCGCCGCCGCGGCGCTCGATGCGCTGCCCGATCTCGCCCGCTGCGGCGGCGCCAAACGCCCCGTCGGCATCGCCTCGCGCGCCGCGGCGGAGGCCGAAATCGCCGCGGTTGCGGCCCTCGGCGGGCGGCTGCTGGCGATGCCGGATGCGGACTATCCGCCGCTGTTGCGCGCCATCGCCGATGCGCCGCCGCTGATCTGCGTGCTCGGCCGCGCCGAACTGCTGCAAAGCCGCTGCATCGCCGTGGTCGGGGCGCGCAACGCCTCCACCAGCGGCTGCCGCATCGCCGCCGGGTTCGCCCGCGACCTTGCGGAGATGGGGTTCACCGTGGTTTCGGGCCTGGCCCGCGGCATCGACGCGGCGGCCCACGCCGGGGCCGGGGCGGCGCGCACCGTCGCGGTGATGGCGGGCGGCGCAGATGTCGCCTACCCCAGGGACAACGCCGCCCTGCATGCGAAAATCCGCGCCGAGGGCTGCGTGGTTTCGGAGATGCCGCCGGGGGTGGAGCCGCAGGCCCGCCACTTCCCGCGGCGCAACCGCATCGTCTCCGGCCTCGCCGAAGGCGCGGTGGTGGTCGAGGCGACGGCGCGCAGCGGCTCGCTGATCACCGCGCGTCTCGCCGCCGAGCAGGGGCGCGAGGTGATGGCGGTGCCCGGCTCCCCCGCCGACCCGCGCTCCGCCGGGCCGAACCGCCTGATCAAGGACGGCGCGGTTCTGGTGGAAACCGCCGCCGACGCCGCCGCCGCGCTCTCCCGCCCCGCGCCGGACGACTTCTTCTCCGGCTTCGGAGAGGCGGCGGAAGAGGTGCTGCCGAGCCGCTTTTCCGCTCCCGCGGACGACCTGAAATCCGCGACGGAGAAGCGGCGCATGCTTCTTGAATCTTTGACGACTGCGCCGCTTCCGGTTGACGCGGCGCTGCGCCAATGTCAATTGTCTGCTGCCGAAGGCGCGGTCGCGCTGCTGGAACTGGAACTCGCCGGGCGCATCGAACACCTGCCCGGCCAGATGATCGCCTTGATCCCCGATCCCTGATTCCCTGGCGGCGGCGAACATGCGGCTCCCCTGATGCACATGCGTTTTGGGGGTTGCAATCCGTTCCCGAAAGCTGTTTCCCTTGCGGGGCGCTTAACAAACAACCTCAAGTTCCGGTGCGTTTAATGGACGTTGTCGTCGTCGAATCCCCGGCCAAGGCCAAGACCATCAACAAATATCTTGGCCCCGGTTACACCGTCGTCGCGAGCTACGGGCACATCCGCGACCTGCCGCCGAAAGACGGCTCGGTCGATCCCGAGAGCGGTTTCGCGATGCAGTGGGAGATCGACCCCAACGGGGAAAAACACATCCGCGCCATCGCCGATGCGATGAAGAAGGCCGACCGCCTGATCCTCGCCACCGACCCGGATCGCGAAGGGGAGGCTATCTCCTGGCATGTCCAGGACGAACTGGCGCGGCGCAAGGTGATCAAGGACAAGCCGATCCAGCGCGTGGTGTTCAACGAGAACACCAAGCGCGCCATTCTCGAGGCGATGTCCAACCCGCGCGACATCGACCAGGAGCTGGTGCAGGCCTATCTGGCGCGCCGCGCGCTCGACTATCTGGTC
>JBFWJB010000126.1:0-8444 GCA_050253435.1 Rhodospirillaceae bacterium | reverse complement strand
CGCGCCGGATGTCGCAGCCCTGCTCGATGTAAACCCGCTTCACCCGCCGCCCCTCCGCGCCGGTCTGGTGCGTCACCAGGGTATGCCCCAGCATCTGCGCCGCGGTCGCTTCCACCTCATGCGCCGAGCGTGCCAAACGCACACCGCCGCCGGTACCCGCCGCGTCCTCCGTAAAACGGCCCTTGCCTCGGCCGCCCGCGTGGATCTGGGACTTAACAACCCAAACCGGGCCGCCCAAACGCTCCGCTACCGTGAACGCGTCTCCCTTCGAATGCGCTATCCCGCCGTCCAAAACATCGACGCCGTAGCCCTTCAATAACTGCTTCGCTTGATACTCGTGAATGTTCATCTAACCGCTCTTTCCATGATCAATGCCTCCTCGCGCCATCCCGGCAGAGTTCCCTTGCTGCCCGGCACACGCGCGCCCTCCACACGAACCCCCTCGAAAAGCCTCCCAATCTCCACCGGCGAATGAATGCCGCCTGCAACCCGCAAAAATTCACAATACATATGCGTTCTAATTATACGTGCAGAAATATATATGCAGAAAATTGAACCGCATTTTGTTGCACTTAAAGCTATGTATGTAGATTGGATCGTTGATATATCTTATTTCATCATCTGAATGCGTCCTGTGTTCCTCTCCGAAGGCCGTTTGCCTGCCACTTTTTTTGTCATTCTAGCCATAAAGGCATAAAGCAACTTTCATGCCAGTGGTTTTCGCCACTTTCTTTCGGGAAATTTAGCCTCGCCTCGGCCGCATATGTTCACAAAATGCAAGCTCGGCAAAAATTCGTTCACTTATTAAACAATTTTGCCGTCTGTCCCTGACAATGCCATTTCCACATCGCCATCCCGGCGAACCACGGCAAACAGCAGAGGGGGAAGAGACCTCTCGCTCAGGGGCATCCATCGATGGCCCGCTGCGCACACGCCCGACCTCATCATATGACCGTAGTCATAATCCTGTATATAATGACCATAGTCATCGAAATTAGCCCCGTCAACGCTTTTATCTCCCTTCCCCACATCGCTGCCGAGCAATAGCGGGGCGGCGCCTTTCTGCCCGACCGCAACAAAATCGGCTCCTCAGGGGCTTCCACATAAAATATTTTTAATCAACACAGTATAAACATGACTTGCATTACCCGCTGCGCCGCGTCGGGCTCCCTCGCGCACAGTCTCAACCGGCATCAGGCCACCGTTTCCGGAACCTGCGGAGAGATCATGTCGCTTTACAAAAATATGGCCGCAGTCATTTTTCATATAAAATTGACTTCGGTCATTTTTATCGCAGAAGATGTCCTCGCCGTCTCCACCCTCTCCCGAATGCGCAACCGCCGGGAAGCAGCGGCTTTCCGGCGATTTTCTCTGTATTTCGCGATTTCTGGATATCCGCTGCAGCTTAATGCCGTGATCAGACCGCCGCCGCCCAGGGTTCGCTGCGCGGTCCGCGCCGAACCCGCCGGGCTCTCGCTCCCCCCCCAACAGATTCAAGGCCCGGCCTCCTTCCGGAAGCCGGGCCTTGAATCTGGCGGAGGGACCGGGACTCGAACCCGGGGACGGGGTTAAATCCGTCACGGATTAGCAATCCGCTGCATTACCGCTCTGCCACCCCTCCGCATCCCGCCCGGCGCGATGCGCCGGTCAAGAGCCGAATGTCTAGCCGAAGCGGGGCGTTGCGTCAACAATCCAGCACGCCTGCGGCGCGCTTTCCGTAGCCGCGCCTCAGGCCGCGGGCACCGCCATGCCGCGCGCCACCGCCGGACGCGCCGCGATCGCCGCATGCCAGCGCGCCACGTTGGGAAAATCGGCGAAATCCACCTCGTGGAATTCGTGGCGGTCGACCCACGGGAAGGTGGCGATGTCGGCAATCGAATAGGCCCCGGCGAGGAACGGCGCCTCGGCGAGGCGGCGGTCCATCACACCGTAGAGTCGCTTCGCTTCCGTGGTGTAGCGGGCAATCGCATAGGGCAGCGGCTCCGGCGCGTAGTGCAGGAAGTGGTGCGCCTGACCGCACATCGGGCCGACCCCGGCCATCTGGAACATCAGCCAGGAGAACGCCTCCGTACGCGCCCGCGGCTCCACCGGCAGGAGCGGGCTTTTGGTCTTTTCCGCGAGGTAGATGAGAATGGCGCCGGACTCGAACACCGAGATCGGCTTGCCGCCGGGGCCGTCGGGATCGACGATCGCCGGAATCTTGCTGTTGGGGTTGATCGCCACGAATTCCGGCGCGAACTGCGCGTCGGCGCGGATATTGACCACATGGGTGGCGTACGGCAGCCCGAGCTCTTCGAGCATCACCGAGACCTTGCGCCCGTTGGGCGTGCCGAAGGTATAGAAATCGATCATCCGGGGACTCCTGCTGGAAACCGAAACTCAGGTCCCTAGATAGGTACGCAGAACCTCCCCCAAAAGCCTGAATTCCTCTTTACGCGGCGACGAGGCGCGCCACGCCAGCGCGATTCCCCGGCTCGGCCGCGGCGCGGCGAAATGGCGCGCAATCACCCCGGAATTGTCGTGCGCCTCGGTGGGCACCGCCATCGCCGGGATCAGGGTCAGGCCGAGACCGTTGGCGACCATCTGCACCAGGGTGCCGAGGCTGGTCGCCTGCACCGCCTCGTTGGTGCGCAGAGGGTGCCCGGCGCATGCCCCGAGCGCGTGGTCGCGCAGGCAGTGGCCGTCCTCCAGCATCAGCATCTCCTCGGCCTCCAGGCGCGCCGGGTCGATCTCCTTGGCGGCGGCGAAGGGGTGCCCCGCAGGCACCGCCACCAGCAGCTCGTCGAGGCCGAGGTCCATGGTGGCGAGATCGCCGAGGTCGTAGGGCGTAGCCAGCACCGCGCAGTCGATGCGCCCGCCGCGCAGCCCGTCGATCAGGCGCGCGGTCTGGTCCTCGCGCAGATAGAGCTTCAGCTCGGGATAGCGTTCCCGCACCCGCGGCAGCACCCGCGGCAGGAAATACGGCCCGATCGTCGGGATCACCCCCAGGCGCAATCGCCCGGCGAGGGGACGGCGGCCGCTTTCCGCCACTTCCGCCAGGGCCTCGGCATCGCGCAGAAGATTGCGCGCGCGTTCCACGATCTCCTCGCCCAGGGGCGTCAGCATCACGCGGCGCCGCGTGCCGCGCTCGATCAGGCGGCAATCGAGGATGGTTTCCAGATCCTGGATGCCGGAACTCAAGGTCGATTGGGTGACGAAACACGACTCCGCCGCCTGGCCGAAATGGTGCAGGTCGGCGACGGCCACCAGGTACTGGAGTTGGCGGAGAGTCGGGATCAGTTTCATAGGTTTTCTCGATTGATTCTGCTGTTTTTACTCGTTTTACGAAAGACCGCAAGGTGGTTAGGGTTGTTGACGAACCGGTTGGTTCATCAAGAGTTTTCCGGCTTTGCAGGCCCTCGGGGCGGCAAGCCGGGATTGCCGCAACCCGGAAGAGACCACACAATAACCGGGATCACCCCAACGATCCACTGAGACGAAGGAGCACGATCATGGCCAAGTCCACCGCCGTCGATATTTCCAAGCCGCTGCCGATCGACATCGGCATCGCCGAGAAAGACCGCCAGAAGATCGCCGAGGGTCTGAAGGTCCTCCTCGCCAGCAGCTATACCCTCTACCTCAAGACCCACAATTTCCACTGGAACGTCACCGGCCCGATGTTCAACGCCCTGCACACCATGTTCGAGGGGCAGTACACCGAACTCGCCGCCGCCATCGACGAAATTGCGGAGCGCATCCGCGCCCTGGGCGTCTTCGCGCCGGGCAGCTTCAGCCAATACAAGGAGCTCTCCGCGGTGAAGGAGGAAACCGGCGTTCCCTCCGCCGTCGAGATGATCGCGCAACTCGCCAAGGACAACGAGACGCTCTCCAAGGTGGCGCGCGAGGTTCTGCCCGCCGCGGGCAAGGCCGACGACGAGCCGACCAACGACCTTTTGACGCAGCGCATGCAGACCCACGAAAAGGCCGCCTGGATGCTGCGCAGCATGCTCTCCTGAACCGCCCGCCACAGGCATGAAAAAAGAGCGGCAGTTTCCACTGCCGCTCTCTTTTTGTGGGCCGGTCGGCCTGCGATTATTCGCAGAGATCGACCTTGATGTCCCAGTTCTTGACCTTCATGGTGCCGTTCTGCGCCAGGTTCAGCTGCATCTTGAGGGCGCGGTCCCACAGCTGCGGCTCATGGCCGACGCCCTTCGCCAGGCAGTCCTTTTTCGCCATGTCGTAGTATTCCTGCAGGATCGGCTGGTACTCCGGATGCACGCACTTGTCGATGATGCACTGGGCGCGTTCCCGCGGGGCCAGGCCGCGCAGGTCGGCCAGGCCCTGCTCGGTGACCAGAACGTCGAGATCGTGCTCGGTGTGGTCGATGTGCTGGGCGTGCGGCACGATGCAGCTGATGCCGTGCGGGTCGGTCTTCGACGGACGCACCGACGGAGAGTGCATGATCTTGAGGAAGCCGGAGCGCAGGAAGTCGCCCGAACCGCCGATACCGTTCACCATGCGGGTACCGTTGATCAGGGTGGAGTTGGCGTGGCCGTAGATGTCGAACTCGACCGGGGTGTTCATCGCGATGACGCCCAGGCGACGGCTGACTTCCGGGTTGTTGGAGATCGCCAGCGGACGCATGACGATCTTCGGCGCGTAGAAATCACGCTTTTCCAGGAAGCGCGCGAAGCCGGTCTCGGACAGGGACAGCGAGCACGCGGAAGCGGTGTCCAGACGGCCGGAATCGAACAGGTCGAGCATGCCGTCCTGCAACACTTCGGTGTAGACGCTGAGGTTGTAGAACGGGCCGCTGGCCAGGCCGCCGACGACGGCGTTGGCGATGGAGCCCACGCCCGACTGCAGCGGCAGCAGGTTCTTCGGCAGGCGGCCGGCCTTGACTTCCGCCTTGAAGAAATCGAGCAGGTGGTTGGCGATGGCGATGGAGCCTTCGTCCGCATCGGCCAGCGCCCGGCCCTGGTCGGGCATCTCGGACTCGACGATGGCGACGATCTTGTTCGGATCGCACGGCACGAAGGGGGTGCCGACGCGGGTATCGGCGGCGGTGATGCCGATGATCTCGCGATGCGGCGGCGCCTGCTGCACGATGACGTCGTGCATGCCCTCGAAGGACGGCATGGCGGTGTTGACTTCGAGGATGATCTTGTCGCAGACCTTCAGGATTTCCGGAACGATGCCGCAGGAAGCGGTCAGAATCAGGCCGCAGTTTTCGGTGATCGCGGAGACTTCGATGACGGCGATGTCGAGCTTACCGGACGGGGTATCCTTGGTGTAGAACCCATAGGCCATGTCCTGGGCGAACAGCGACAGGTGCTTGTCGCCCATGCGGATGCTGCCGGTGTTGATGCCCTTGGCGATGTCCTTGCCGGTCTGGTACGGCCAGCGGCGGTCGATCATGTCGTTCTGCGCCCAGCGGTTCTCGATGGAAGCGGTGGAAGACGCGCCGACGAACAGGCTGAAACGCAGCTTGCCCTGCAGATTGTTCTTCTCGACGTAATCGACGAGAGCGGTCGGCACGGCCTTCGGGCAGCCCGCGGGGGTAAACCCGGAGAAGCCCACATGCATCCCGTCCTTGAACATCGGGATGACGCCGTCGACCGGAACAACCTTGGACATCAGGGATTTACAACGGATGCGATCATCCAGTGTTCCATACTTACCCATTTACAGTCTCCTGTTATATTTGCCCGTTTTGAACAACCAAGTTTTGGGTCGGTGCTACGCCCCGCTTCCGGCAAAAGAAAAAGCGCGACGCATGACTGCGAACGCGCTGGCTGGATTCGTGACATAATTTCCTGGCGCTGCGGCAACCCCCATCGCAGCGCAAGCCGTAGAGTGGCCGCAAGCATCCTCTGCCATCCCGGCGCCCCGGCGCGGCATGGTCACCTGCGAGTCATCGTATTCGGCGTGTCCCTTATGCGGCCACAAGGTCGTCGCCCCCACTTCGTCATTGATCCAACACGTTTCGTGCGCGCGTTCTCCCCACGCGCCGAGACGTTTCGGACCCTCCCCCATGCCGACGGCTGCGCATGCAAGCTCCCCCCGCCGGTTAGACTGGCGACCCCAACGGGATTCGAACCCGTGTTGCCGGCGTGAAAGGCCGGTGTCCTAGGCCTCTAGACGATGGGGTCGGCGCCAGATTTCTTAGCCGAAAAGCGCCGCGCTGTTCAATCCTTTTCGGTAGGCTCCGGGCCAAAAAGCGGCGTGTTGTGCGGCCTCTTGCGGGGGATGCGGAAATTGTCCTATACCACTGCTCCGCAGTTTTTCCGGCCAAGGATGGCAGAACCATGACGCAGCCCGGTCTCTCCGTGCTCAAGGTCGCGGCCCCGATCGACGTGACGGTGCGGGATTCCCACCCTGGGGACCTCGCGGAAATCCACCGCATCTATGCCGCGAGCGTGATGCAAGGCACCGGATCCTTCGAGGAAACGCCGCCCACCGCCGAGGAGATGGCGGTGCGCCGCCAGACGATTCTCGACCGCGGCCTACCCTATCTGGTGGCGGAATTCCGCGGCGGCGTGGTCGGCTACGCCTATGCCGGGCCGTTCCGCCCGCGCTCGGCCTACCGCTACACGCTGGAAGATTCCGTCTACGTCGCGCCCGAGGTGCGCGGGCTTGCGGTGGGGCGCACCCTGCTCGCCGCGCTGATCGACCGCTGCACCGCGCTCGGCTACCGCCGGATGATCGCGGTGATCGGCGATTCCGAAAACCACGCCAGCATCCGCGCGCACGCGGCCAACGGCTTCACCCACGCGGGCACGCTGGTTCATGTCGGGCTGAAGTTCGGGCGCTGGCTGGATTCCGTCTACATGCAGCGGCAACTCGCCGACGAGACGGGCCAAGACCCGCAGGACTAGTCCTCGTCCGCCCAGGCGGCGTCCTCGACGATCAGCTGCACCTCGTTGCGCCCCTGCCAGGTGTCGGCGCGCAGCGCCCCCAACAGATGCAACGGCCGGTCGCGGTGCGCCAGCAGCGCGCGGCCCAGCTCCTCCTCCGCGGCGCGGAAGGCGATGATCTTCAGCCGCCCGCCGTTCTTGCCGTAGGCGTGCGCCCGCACGTGGCTGGAGCCGACGATCTCGGCCCGGCCCAGACGCACCGCGGGCACCGCGAAACGCGGCTCGTCGTTGCCCGCGCCGAAGGGCTCCATGCGGGCGAGCACGGAAACCAGTTCCGGCACCGCGCCGCGCACGTCGATGGCGCCGTCCACCGGCACCACGGTCACCGCTTCGCCGCCCGCGCGCTGCGCGCGCACATGATCGGCGAGGAAGGTACAAAAGCGCGACAGCTCGCTGCGCATGATGGTGAAGCCCGCGGCCATGGCGTGGCCGCCGCCGGTGAGCAGCACGCCCCCCTCGCGCGCCGCCAGCACCGCCGCGCCCAAGTTGACGCCGGGCACCGAGCGCCCGGAGCCCTTTCCGTGCTCGCCGAGGAAGGTGACGGCGCAGGCGGGCACGTTGAAGCGTTCCTTCAGCCGCGCCGCGACCAGGCCGACGACGCCGGGGTGCCAGTCTTCGCCCGCGGCCACCACCACCGGGGAGTCCGGCGGCAGGGTCGCCTCCACCTGCGCCACCGCCTCGTCCAGCGCCGCGGCCTCGATCTCGCGGCGCGAGGCGTTGTGCTCCTCCAGCTCGGCGGCAAGCGCGCGCGCCTCCTCCGGGTCGTCGCAGGAGAGCAGCCGCACCCCGAGGTCGGAGGTGCCGACGCGGCCGCCGGCGTTGATCCGCGGGCCGAGGACGAAACCGATGTGATAGGTCTCGGGGGCGGAAACCCCCGCCATCTCGGCAAGCGCGGCAAGCCCGGTGTTGCCGCCCGCGGCCAGCACCTTCAGCCCCTGGGCGACGAAGGCGCGGTTGACCCCGGTGAGCGGCACCACGTCGCACACCGTGCCGAAGGCCACGAGGTCGAGCATGCGCATCAGGTCCGGCTCCGGCCGCGCGGCGGAAAAATGCCCGGCGGCGCGCAGCGCGCGGTTGAGCCCGACCAGCAACAGGAAGGTCACCCCCACCGCCGCCAGCGCCTCGGCGCCGCTCGCATCGTCGCGGCGTTTCGGGTTGACCACGGCGAAGGCGGCGGGCAGGGCGTCCTCTACCTGATGGTGATCGACGACGATCACCTCCATCCCCGCGTCGCGGGCGGCTTCCAGAGCGGCGAACGCGGTGACGCCGCAGTCCACGGTGACGAGCAGCCGCGCGCCGCGGTCGCGCAGCGCCAGAATGGCGGCGGCGTTGGGACCGTAGCCCTCGGTGATGCGGTCGGGAATGTGCACCGCGACGGGCATGCCCAGCGCCCGGAAATAACGCACCATCAGCGCTGAAGAGGTGGCGCCGTCCACGTCGTTGTCGCCGAACACCGCGAGCGCCTCCCCCGCCGCCACCGCCGCGGCGAGGCGCGCCACGGCGCGGTCCATGTCGGCAAGGCGGGACGGATCGGGCAGCAGTGTGCGC
>JBFWJB010000125.1:0-8539 GCA_050253435.1 Rhodospirillaceae bacterium | reverse complement strand
GGTGCACCACCAGGGCCGCGGCTTCGAGCAGGCCGCCGATCTCGATGCACCCCGCCGCCACCGCGGCGTGGGTGTCCGCATGCGCATCGTCCATCAGGTTGAGGCTCAAGGGCGCGTGCAGGCTCACCGCAAGGCCCGAGCCGCGCACGGTGCGCGCCACCCGTTCGGTCTCGGCGGAGTGGAGGCGGCCGCCGAACATCACGCCGAGCGCGGGCACCGCAAGCTCCACGCCGGAGAAACCGGTCTCCGCGGCTTCGGCGAGAATCGCCGCGAGGCTGCCGCTGCCGGTCGGGCGCAGGGCAAGGTGGATGCGGGCTGCGGTCATCGGGAAACTCCTCTCCGGGGAACGGCGCGGATGATACTCCGCCGCCGGAGGTTTGTCTCGCGGCGCGGCCTTCGGAGAAATGAAGGATTCGTGAAGCGGCGCGTGCGTTGGTCGTGAATGATGATATTATTATATATAGGGAGATAGCCTTCGCCGTCCTTTCCAGGTCACAGCGAGAAGGAACCGCGCCATGCCTTACACGGTGATCCTGACCTCGGTCGGCGTCGAGATGGCTACCGACACCATCATGCGCTTGCGCGAAAGCCCGGCGCACGACATCCGCGTCGTCGCCGTGGACCGCCGCGCCGACGTCAATGCGCGGCACTTCGCCGATGCGTTCGTCTGCATCGATTCCTGGGATCCGGAAACCTTCGCTCGCGGCGTGGCGCGCCTGGCGGAAACCCAGCACGCCGACATGGTGCTGCCGCTGGTGGATGGCGACGTGCTGGCGCTCGCGCCGCACCGCGACCTGTTTTCCGACGTGGAGTGCCTGCTCGCCTGCAACCGCCTGGAGATCGTCGAGACGCTGTCCGACAAGCTCGCCGCCTATGCGGCGTTCACCCGCCTCGGCCTGCCGGTGCCGGACTGGCGCACCGCCGAAAGCCGCGAGCAGCTGGTCGCCGCGGTGGAGCAGATGTACGGCCTCTACGGCGAGGTGGTGGTCAAGCCCGCAAGCGCGCATTCCAGCCGCGGCGTCAGCGTCATCAGGAGCGCCATCCACGGCGCGCAGGAATACCTCGGCAGCCGCGAGGTGCACATGGACTACGACACCTTCATGACGCGCTTCGTCGATGTCTACGATTCGCTCTTTCCGGTGGTGGTGATGAAGCGCGTCAAGGAGCCGGTGCACGACCTCGACGTGCTCGCCTGGGAGGGCGAGGCGACGAGCGTGGTGCCGCGGCGGCGGCGCAACTCCGCCCTGCCCAACGAGGGGCACGAGATCGTCGATTCGGCGATCCTTCGCGACCTCGGACGCGATGTCGCGAAGAAGCTCGGGCTCTCCTGGCTGGTGGACTGCGACGTGATGTTCGACGAAGCCGGAGCCCCCTGCCTGATCGAAGTCAACCCCAGGCCCAGCCTCTCCGCGGTGGTCTCCGTCGCCGCGGGGATACCGCTCTTCGACGACATGATCGCGCTGGCCCGCGGGCAGGAAGTTCCCACGCGCCCTCCCGCCGCCGCCTCCCTGGTGGTACCCTACCGCACGATGGCGACGGCGCGGGGCTGACGCCACCTGCGGAATAAGGACGGATCGATGTTCAGACGCGGTTTCCTTCCGGCGGCCTTCGCGCTGGCGGCGATGCTTTGTCTTTCCGGCGTGGCGCTGGCCGCCTCCGCCGTCGCGGTGGAGGACCTCAAACCGGCGGAGGCGTGGTCGAAGCTGCAGCGCCGCGAGGCGATCCTCATCGACGTGCGCACCCAGGGCGAATGGCAGCAGACCGGCGTGCCGCGCGGCGCGGAGCGCGTCACCCTCTCCGACCCGCGCGGCGCGCGGGGCTTCGTCGCGGGGGTGAAAAAGGCGGTGCGCGGCGACCTCAAGACCCCGGTGATGCTGATCTGCCGCACCGGCAACCGCTCCGCCAAGGCGGCGCAACTGCTGGTCGCCGCCGGGTTCCGCAGCGTCTACAACGTCACCGAAGGGGTGATCGGCAACGGCAGCGACACCGGCTGGGCATGGCGCGGCCTGCCGATGGTCGCCTGCGGCGTCTGCGTGGCGCAGAACTGATCCCTGTGGTTGACAGGGGCGCGGGCCTGGGCTAGCCCTCTGCGTCCGCAGCCGCCCGGGAACCCATCATGCGTGTCGATGCCTTCGACTTTCACCTGCCGCGCGAGCGCATCGCCGACCGTCCGGCGGCGCCGCGCGACGCCGCGCGCCTGCTGCACGTGCGGCAGGACGGGCTTGCCGACCTCGGGGTGCGCGACCTGCCGTCCCTGCTCCAACCCGGCGACGTGATGGTGGTCAACGACAGCCGGGTGATCCCGGCGCGGCTGCATGGCGACCGCCTGCGCCCCGGCGTTGCGCCGCTGCGCGTCGAGATCATGCTGCACAAGGCCGAGGGCGGCCCGCGCTGGCGCGCCTTTGCCCGGCCCGGCAAGCGGATCAAGGTGGGAGACGTGGTGGACTTCGGCGGCGGTTTTTCCGCCGAGGTGGCGGAAAAGTCCGCAGAGGGCGACATCGCCGTGGTCTTCGACCGAGAAGGCGCGGCGCTGTTCGCCGCGCTCGCCGCGCATGGCGAAATGCCGCTGCCGCCCTACATCGCCCGGCCCGGGGGCGCGGACGAACGCGACCGCACCGACTACCAGACCGTCTACGCGCGCGAGGACGGCTCGGTCGCCGCGCCCACCGCCGGGCTGCACTTCACGCCGGAACTGCTCGCCGCCATCGCCGCGCGCGGCGTGGAGCGCCTCTCCGTCACCCTGCACGTCGGCGCCGGGACCTTTCTCCCGGTGAAGGCGGAAGACACCCGCGACCACACCATGCACAGCGAGTGGGGCGTCATTCCCGCCGAAGTGGCGGACAGGCTCAACGCGGCGCGCGCCGCGGGCGGCCGCCTGCTCGCGGTGGGCACCACCGCCTGCCGCATCCTCGAAAGCGCGGCGGACGAAAACGGCGCCATCCGCCCCTTCTGCGGCGAGACCGCAATCTTCATGACGCCGGGATACCGCTTCCGTGCGGTGGACCGCCTGATGACCAACTTCCACCTGCCGAAATCCACCCTGTTCATGCTGGTTTCGGCGTTTTCCGGCCTTTCCCGCATGCAGGCGGCCTATGCGCACGCCATCGCGGCGCAGTATCGTTTCTATTCCTACGGCGACGCCTGCCTGCTCGAACCCGGAGAGGACGACCGATGAGCGACTTCGGCTTCACCCTGCTTTCCACCGACGGCATGGCGCGCCGCGGGCGGCTCGCCACCGCCCACGGCAGCATCGAGACCCCGGCCTTCATGCCGGTGGGCACCGCCGCCACGGTGAAGGCGATGATGCCGGAATCGGTCGCCGCCACCGGCGCGGAAATCCTCCTCGGCAATACCTACCACCTGATGCTGCGCCCCGGCGCGGAGCGCATCGGCGAACTCGGCGGCCTGCACCGCTTCATGGCCTGGGACAAGCCGATCCTCACCGATTCCGGAGGGTTCCAGGTGATGTCGCTGGCCAAGCTGCGCAAGCTCGACGAAAGCGGCGTCACCTTCCGCTCCCACGTCGACGGCTCGGCGCACCACCTCTCGCCGGAACGCTCCATGGAAATCCAGCGCCTGCTCGACGCCGACGTCACCATGGCCTTCGACGAGTGCACCCCCTTCCCGGCGGAAAAGGACGTCGCCGCCGCCTCGATGCGCCTCTCCATGCGCTGGGCGGAACGCTCCAAGGCCGCCTTCGTGCCGCGTGAGGGCTACGGCCTGTTCGGCATCGTGCAGGGCAGCATATTCCCCGACCTGCGCCGCGAATCCGCCGCGCGCCTGCGCGACATCGGCTTCGACGGTTATGCCGTCGGCGGCCTCGCCGTCGGCGAGGGCCAGGCCGCGATGTTCGAAACCCTGGACATCACCACCCCGGAACTGCCCACCGGCAAACCCCGCTACCTGATGGGCGTCGGCAAGCCCATGGATATCGTCGGCGCGGTGCTGCGCGGCATCGATATGTTCGACTGCGTGCTGCCCACCCGCTCCGGACGCACCGCCCAGGCCTTCACCCATCGCGGCACCCTCAACCTGCGCAACGCCCGCCATGCCGACGACCCGCGCCCGCTGGACGAACGCTGCGACTGCCCGGCCTGCACCCGCTACTCCCGCGCCTACCTCCACCACCTCATCCGCTGTGAGGAAATCCAGGGGGCGATGCTGCTCACCTGGCATAACCTCCGCTTCTTCCAACTGTTGATGGGCCGCCTGCGCACCGCCATCGAAGCCGGAAAGATCGCGGAAGAGGCCGCGGCGATCGAGGCCGAACTGGGTCAGGGCGACATCCCGCCGCGGTAAAAACAGGCCGGGCTCTGCCCGGACCCGCAAAGGGCCGGGAGGCCCTTTGATCCCATAACTTGTTTTTTGCCGCGAAGCGGCAGGCAACACCTCCCGTTGCAATCGCACGGGCTTATGGCGCTACGCGCAAAAACCAAGGTTATGGGAGGTCCGGAGGGACCGAGTCCCTCCGGGAAGTTTTGGTTTTTTCGCGAAGTGCCGTAGGCTTGGCGCGAAGTTTTTTCTCGATCTCGGATGAGGCGAATGACCGAGCAGGCCGAGGCGGCGATCCGGGCGTGGGTGGCGGAGGCGGGGTTCGACGTCTGCGGCATCACCTCTGCGGATGCGGTGGCGGGCGCGGGGAGCGCGCTGCTTTCGTACCTGGCCGAGGGGCGGCACGGCTCCATGGCGTGGATGGAGGGCCGGGTGGCCGAGCGGTCCGCGCTTTCCGCGTTGTGGCCGGGGGCGAAAAGCGCAGTGGTGTGCGGCCTCAACTACGGGCCGGAGGACGATCCGCTGGCGTTGCTGGCGCGGCGGGACCGCGGCGCGGTGAGCGTCTATGCGCGTCACCGCGATTATCACGACGTGGTGAAGGCGAAGCTGAAGCAGGTGGCGCGGCGCATCCATGGGGAGATGGGCGCGGAGGTGAAGGTGTTCGTCGACACCGCGCCGGTGATGGAAAAGCCCCTGGCGGAGCGTGCGGGCCTGGGGTGGATCGGCAAGCACAGCAACCTGGTGTCGCGGGGGTTCGGCTCCTGGCTGTTTTTGGGGGTGATCGCCACGGCGATGGCGCTTCTGCCGGATGCGCCGCATGCGGACCGTTGCGGGCGCTGCCGCCGTTGCCTGGATATCTGTCCCACCGCGGCGTTCGACGGGCCGCGGCGGCTGGATGCGCGGCGCTGCATCTCGTACCTCACCATCGAGCACGCGGGGCCGGTGCCGCGGGGCCTGCGGCCGTTGATCGGCAACCGCATCTACGGCTGCGACGACTGCCTGGCGGCGTGCCCGTGGAACCGCTTCGCCCAGGCGGCGGCGGAGGCGAAGCTGCAAGCGCGGGAGGACCTGCGCGCTCCGCCGCTGGCCGAGTTGGCGGCGCTGGACGACGCCGCCTTCCGCGCGCGGTTTTCCGGTTCGCCGGTGAAGCGCATCGGCCGCGCCCGCTTCGTGCGCAACGTGCTGATCGCCATCGGCAACTCCGGCGACGCGGCGTTGGCGGCGGCGGCGGAAGCGCGGCTGGCGGATTCCGAGCCGCTGGTGCGCGCTACGGCGGTGTGGGCCCTGGCGCGGTTGCAGCCTTGGGATGTATTCTGCCGCGTCGCCGCCCATATCGAGGAAGGCGACGCCATGGTGCGCGCCGAGTTGGCTGCGGCGCGGCAGGAGAAAGAAGGGCGCGCGGATGCCGGATGAAAGGCCGAAGACCTGCGAGGAAGAGGCGGGGGCCATGTCTCCCGCCGCACTGGCGCACGAGTTGCGTTCCCCCTTGGGCGCGATCAAGGGGTTCGCTTCATTGATCGCCGAGCAGGCCTATGGCCCGCCGGGGGATTCCCGCTATCTCGATGCGGCGGCGCAGATGCTGGTGGCCTGCCGCCACATGGAAAGCCTGATCGACGGACTTCTCGACGAGGCGCGGATGCGCCTGGGCGCCGATGCGCTGAACGAGGAAACGGTGGACATCTCGGAAATGCTCGCCACCGTCCAGTCCTGGCTCGCCGACGACATCGTGCGCACCGGAGTGGTGGTGCGGGCGCGGGTGCCTCTGCGGCCGGTGCTGGTGCGGGGCGATGCGCGCCGCCTGCGCCAGGCGATGCTCAACGTGCTGGGCAACGCGGTGAAGTTCGCGCCGCGCGGTGGCCACATCGACATCGAGACCACGGTGGAGGCCGAGGGCGGCGTAGTGGTTTCGTTCCGCAATGACGTGGCGGTGGAGGAAATGGGCGCGCCGGGCAGCGGCTGCGGCCTCGGCCTTTACATCACCCGCGCCCAGATGCGCGCCCACGGCGGCGAGCTTGCGGTGCAGCCGACCGCCGGGGGCGGGGTTCTGGTGCGGCTTTTTCTGCCCGCGTCGCGCCGGGTGCCGGAATGAGGCGGTGGCCTGCCGCGCTGGTTGCGCTTCTCTTTCCCGCCGTGGCCGCCGCCGCGCCGGGGAAGGCGGTGCGCGACCATCCCCTGGCGCCGCAGATGGTTCTGCTGCCGCGGTTCGAAGGCCGCGACTTGGCGATGGCGCGCACCGAGACGACGTTCGCGCAGTGGGACGCCTGCGCCGCCGCCGGGGCCTGCCCGCGGGTGGCGGACGACCACGGCTGGGGCCGTGGCGAACGCCCGGTGATCAACGTCTCGTGGGAGGATGCGGCGGCCTACGCGCGCTGGCTCTCTGCGCTCACCGGGCGGCGCTACCGCCTGCCGAGCGCTGCGGAGTGGGGGTTCGCGGCGCGGGCGGGCAGCCGCACCGCCTATTGGTGGGGCGACGGGATGAAGCCCGGCATGGCGCGTTGCCGCGGCTGCAATCCGGGGGTCAACGACTACGG
Source organism: Rhodospirillaceae bacterium (assembly GCA_050253435.1). Taxonomy (GTDB): domain Bacteria; phylum Pseudomonadota; class Alphaproteobacteria; order Rhodospirillales; family Rhodospirillaceae; genus Oleispirillum. The sequence continues at coordinate 1,736 of JBFWJB010000125.1, read as the reverse complement.
CACGATGCCGGCGGCGAGCTATCCGCCCAACCCCTTCGGCCTCTACGATATGAACGGAAATCTCTGGGAGTGGGTCGCCGACTGCGCGGCGGCGCAGGAGCCGTGCAAGGCGCGGATGACCCGCGGCGGCGCCTGGTATTATTTCTCCAACCAGGCGAAGGCGGCGGCGGCGGCGGCGCGCCCCCCGGCCGAGCGCAGCTTCACCGTCGGCTTCCGTGTGGTTTCGGAGCGGTGAAGAGGGCCCGGCCTTGGGGTGTGTGGAGGCCGCCTACTCGGCGGCCATCGCAGTGGCGAGCGCCCGCGCCATCTGGCTCAGGGCTTCCTGGTGTTTTTCGTTGGGGATCGCCGCGAAGTTGCGGGCGAGCTCCAGACACATGCGCTGCCGTTCGTTGAGTTCCGGCGCGCGGTCCTCCTCCAGCCCTTCGAAGAAGAAGCTGACGGGAACCCCCAGAACCTGGGCGATCTCGTAGAGGCGTCCGGCAGAGATGCGGTTGATGCCGCGTTCGTATTTGTGGGCCTGCTGGTAGGTGACGCCGATCATGTTGGCCATCTGCTGCTGGCTCAAACCCAGCATGATGCGCCGTTCGCGGATACGGGAGCCGACGTGCTTGTCGGTGGCATTCGCGCGGTTGACGGGATTCTCGCTCATCGTTTGCGTATTCCTCAAGGGTCGAAACCGCCCACGCCCTCCCGGAGCGTCTGCGGCCGTTTTCGGCGGCCGTTGCTGTTTTTTTATGGGGTGGCCGTCATTCAGGGGTATGCATATTGAAAACCCCAACGACGTGCAAGTGTAATCAGCGGGCGTTTCGTCATCGCATCCCTGAACGCTGGGTTGGGGCGGTTTCCCGCCCTTGGAGTAGGATGAAATACTCCGGCCGCAGGGGTGCAGTGTTGCAGATCGATGACGAAAACGCCGCCGCGTGACGACTCGTGCGCAAACGCCGCCGGGTGTTTTTCTCCCCTGGGGTGGGTGATCGGCGCTGGCCCCGCCCGGCCCGATCGCATAGGCTGACTCCGAAGTCTTCTTTGCAGAAAGGGCGGAAACATGAGCAAGGGCCGCGTCGCATTGGTCACCGGCGGCACGCGGGGCATCGGCCGCGCCATCAGCGAGGGCCTGATGAACGGCGGCTATCGCGTCGTCGCCTCCTACAACGCCAACGACGATGCCGCCGCCCGCTTCGCCGAGGAGACCGGCATTCCGGTCTACAAGTTCGACGTCTCCGACTTCGCGCAGTGCGCCGAAATCCTGGAGAAGATCGCCAAGGAGGTCGGCCCGGTCGAGGTGCTGGTCAACAACGCGGGCGTCACCCGCGACACTACGATGCACCGCATGGACCGCGAACAGTGGAGCGCGGTGATCGATACCGACCTCTCCGGCTGCTTCAACGTCACCCGCGCGGTGATCGACGGCATGCGCGAACGGGGCTTCGGCCGCATCGTCAACATCAGTTCGATCAACGCCCTGATGGGCCAGTACGGCCAGGCCAATTTCGCCGCCGCGAAGGCGGGCATCCTCGGCTTCACCCGCGCGCTGGCGCTGGAAAGCGCGGGCAGGGGCATCACCGTCAACGCCATCGCGCCGGGCTATGTGGATACCGAAATGGTGCGTCAGGTGCCGCCCGCGGTGCTGGAGAAAATCGTCGCGCGCATCCCCATGGGCCGCCTTGGCCGCGCCGAGGACATCGCCCGCGGCGTGCTCTTCCTCGTCGCCGACGGCGCGGATTACATCACCGGAT